>JAGWBQ010000025.1:22981-54769 GCA_021295815.1 Gemmatimonadota bacterium
GGCTCACCTCGCCGATGTCCTCGCCCCGCAGCAGCCGCAAAACCACCTCGGCCTTCCGCTGCGCGCTCCACCGCTTCGGAAGGCCCCCCAGCCGGCCGCGGCTCTTGGCCGAATCCTGCTCTTTCGTACTCCGAGACATCCCGTGCCTCCTCTCTCTTGGACCCAGAATGGGTTGCTAAACTACTGTCCAGAGAAATCGGGGGCACTATAGCTGAGTCCGCTCCAGCGCCTGGGTCTGGCTCTTCTCGTCGACGCACAGCACCATCGCATGGTCGGGCGGGTCGAGGTAAAGGCCGACGATGTCGCGGACCTTCTCGGCGAAGAACGGATCGGTGGAGAGCTTGAAGTGCTTCTGCCGGTGAGGCTGGATGTTGAACGCGGTCCAGAGGCGCTGGACCGTGGACTTCGACACCCCGGTGGCGTCGGCCATGGAACGGCAAGTCCAGTGCGTGCCGCCGCCGGGAGGCTTGGTCTCGAGCGTCCTCCGCAGCAGCGTCATGAGTTCGTCATCTTCGATGGAGTGCGGCCTTCCCGGCCTTCGTTCGTCGTACAGATCCATGAGACCCTGGGTTCGGAAGCGTTCGCGCCACTTGCCGACTGTCCGGCGATTGACGCGGGCCCGCTCGACCACCGTCCTGTTGTCCAGACCATTGGCGCACAGAAGCACGATCTCGGCGCGGCGCACCAGCCCGACGGGCAGGCTGCGCGACCGGGCCAAAGCCTCGAGTTCCTGACGCGCACCCCGGCTGACTCGAGCGGCCTCATTGGATTCGTGCGCTCGAGACGACGGGCGAACCGTGAGCCCGACCCGGCCGACACCGAAAGGCGCCGGCTCTTCGACTTCGCGGCGCGAGCTGCCCGGGAGATCGCCGCCCGCGCTGAAAGTTTCGGAGGGGACCGTTCGACCTCTGACTCTTGCATGTTTAGGGAAGTTATCTTGTTCCGTGACGCACTCACCCCGAACGGACCGAAAAAGATGAACCGAATCCCGAAGCACCCCATCCGGGCCCTCCTGACGGCGCTCCTGCTAGGACTGGGAGCGTGTGGCGAGACTGGCACCCTGCCCGCGACCGAAGAGACGCCGGAAACGGCGCGAGATGCCCACGTCCTAGCTCTGGCGGATGCCCTCGTCGAAGCCCAGTTCATGGACTTTCCGACCGAAGCCGACAAGGTACGTTACATCAACGCTCTTGTAGGACGCCCTCCGTGGATCGAAACGATAGCGGACAACATCATCGAAGCCGAGTACATGGACTTCCCCACCGAAACCGAGCGGCAGGATTACGTCAACGCTCTTCTCGGACGCCCTCCGGGCGCCACACCGTTTTTTTACCGTGGACCTGACGATAGAGCGGTGGCGGCATTCGGAGCGGACCCGGATCCGATCTGCGACTTCGATCTGTCGATTCCCAAATACGCGAATGACGAAACGGACGAACCCGCCGAGGAATGGCAGGATGAGTTGGACCAGTGGCGCGATTGCTTGAAGGAGAACCATTCAACCCGAGACTTGCCGGAAGGTGAACCCCATGACCGTACTCGCTAGAATATCCATTCCCTGACGGTGCTGGCGGTACTCGCTGTACCGACCCCGCAGGAGCTCCGGGCGGCGGCTGTTCCGCATCCGCAGCCCCCGGAAACCGTTACCACGGCGGCTAAGGCCGAGGCCTGCCCCATTTGCTGGCAGGTCGCCGGCGAGTTGATCAAAGTCTTATAGGATACGGCGAGCGTGGCGCCCCCTTCTCTTCGCATCCTCTCCCCTCCGATCATAGCCGGCTGGTGTCGGTGCTGGCGTGGCCAGCCAGACTCGCAGCGACCGACAGATCGTTGTCCGCTGCGAGCATCCCGGTGACGAACGACCGCCGGAGAGCGTGAGGACCGTAGGCGCTTCCCGAGTGCCGCCGGCACCGGAACCACGGGCCCGGGTCGCATCGCCAGCGCCGCGCGTACCGGGCGGCGTCTAGGCGGTACCTCCGCCGTTCGTCCCTCCTTGTATCTTTCGCCGAAGCCATCCAAACCCACAAATGGTGTTCGGCTCATGAATCCACGTTACCGCGTCGCGATCCTTCTCTTCGCTCTGTCGGGATGCGGTCCTGGCGGCACCTCCGAGTTCCTTTCGCTCGGAACGGCCGGCACCGGCGGCGTCTACTATCCTCTTGGGGGCGCCATCGCCTCCAGCCTCTCGATCGCCGACTCCGCAAGGCAGTTCACGGCCGAGGTGAGCGGCGGTTCGGTCGAGAACATCAACCGACTGGCCGAGGGACAGATCGACCTGGCCTTTTCGCTATCGGTGAGCGCGTACCAGGGCTACCATGCCGAGGGCGACTTCACGACCGCGGTGGACGGGCTGCGCGTGCTCGCACCCCTCTATCCGAACGTCAGCCACATCGTCGTTCCCGGAAACAGCGAGGCCCGAAGCATCGCCGATCTGCGCGGCGCGAAGATCTCCGTGGGTAGCGCAGGCTCCGGCACCGAGCAGATCTCTCGGCATCTACTCGCGGCGCACGGCATCTCGTACGAGGAAGTCGAGCCACGCTACCTGACCTTCAACGAGTCGGCCACGGCGTTGAGGGACGGGGCGATCGACGCCGCGATGATCTCGGTCGGCTACCCGGCCGCCGCGATTCTGGAAGTGAGCACTACCTCCTCTGTCAAGATTCTGCCCGTGGACCCAGCGGTCATCGAAGAGATGCGGGCCGACCACCCCTACTACAACACGGGCGAGCTGCCGGCCGGGGTCTATCCGGGCGTGGAGGTCCCCATTCCCACGCTGATCGCGATGAACTGGATCGTCGGCCTCGAAAGCGTTCCGGACGAGGTGGTCACGAATCTCCTCGGCATTCTCCGCGACCGGAAGGCCGCGCTGGAAGCCGCTCACGACATGGCCCGTCTCATCGACCTTGCCAACCTCGAACACGCTCCCATTCCGCTCCACCCTGCGACCTCGGCCTGGATGGAGGGGCGCTGAGGAGTCCGGGACGCATGACATTTTCTCGTCGGTGCGTTCTCGCCGTCCGAAGGCTGCGCCCTGGCGGCCCGCGGCGAAACCCGTGCGAGATCGTTCGGGGACTTCCGGCCCGCCGGCTGCTCGCTCTCGCCGCAGGGCTCGCGGCGGGACTCGGCCCGGCCCACGATCTTCACGCCCAGCAGGCCGAAGCCACGACGGGCGTGATTCGCGGCACCGTCACCGACGATCGCGGCGTACCGGTAGCCGATGCCGTCGTCGTGATCCGACACCTGGAGACCGGACTCAGAACGGTGGTCGAGTCCACCCCGGAGGGCGCCTTCGCCAGAGCCCTGCTTCCGCTCGGCACCTACCGAGTTTCGGTGCGCTCGGAGTCCAACTTCGGCGAGATCGTCCGCGAGGACCTCGAGCTGCACGTGGGCGAGGTCATAGATCTCGACCTCTCCTTCCAGGTCCTGACTCTGGAAGGCATGGAAGTGCTGGTCGACCACGACTGGGCAGCCCGGGCCGAAGATCCGTCGAGTTCGCGCCGGCTCGACGGAGAGGTGGTCAACGGGCTTCCCAACAACGGCCGCAACTACCTCGATCTCGCCTTCACCGCGCCCGGGGTCGCGCCCTCCCAAGGGCCGGACGGAGAGGTCATGAGCATCGGCGGCCAGCGCGGGATCTTCAACAACGTCATGGTGGATGGCGCCGACTTCAACAACCCCTTTTTCGGGGAGCACCGCGGTGGGCAGCGTCCGGCCTTCACTTTCAACCAGGACGCGATCGCAGAGATGGTGGTGGTCAATCAGGGCGCGCCCGCCGAGTACGGAAGGTCGGCGGGAGGCTTCGTGAACGTCGTCACCCGCTCCGGCACGAACGAGTTTCAGGGCAGCGCCCACTACTTCGGGCAGTGGGACGCACTCGCGGCGAGGCACCCCAGGATCGCCGGAGACGCCCGACCCACCTTCGCCCGCAACCAGTTCGGAGCTACCTTCGGGGGTCCGCTGGTACGCGATCGGGCCTTTTTCTTCATGGCCTTCGACCGGCAGCTCTCAGCCGAGACCAAGCAGACGCGGCGCGTGTTGAACAACCCCTCCGAGCTGGCCAAGCTCTCCGGTTTTCTCACGGAGCGGTGGCCCGGGCTCTTCGACTCGGAATTCGGGGCCGTCGAACGCACCGACGACGCACGGGCCTTGACCGCCAAACTCGACTTCGCACTCAGCCAGAGCCACCAACTGTCGAGCAAGTACAACGGCTCCTGGGCAGAGCAGGTGAACGGCACCTTCGACGTGGACTCGTGGGGAGCCTCCGCGAACGGCGTCGAACAGGACTATTCGCACGCGGTCAACGTCTCGGTGCGCTCGCTCCTCTCCAGTAACGCATCGAACGAGTTCAGGGCCCAGTACGCCGTCGAGCACCGGCCCAGGCACTATCGCGGGCCTCTCCTGCCTGGGGCCTCCCCTCCGGCCACCCAGCACTTCGAGCGCCTGGGAGGGCGGCCCTTCCCCGACATCGGCATGGATTTCGACGACGGCTTTCGGATCGGCATGCCCTTCTTCCTGCCCGTGCACCCGTACCACGACGACCGCGTTCAGATTCTCGACAACCTTTCCCGACTCGTGGGCGACCACCTGCTGAAGGCGGGCATCGAGTACAACCGCACCTCGGCCAACCAGCACTTCGTCGGTTTCGCGAACGGACGCTACCTCTTCGATTCGGTGGACGGCTTCATCAACTTCGTGACGCAGGGCAATCGCTTCGTGACCTGCTCCGACGGATCGAGCAGCGCCGAGGGCGTCTGTCCCGCCGGCAGCTCGATCACGGGCCCCGTCCTCCTTTTCCTCCAGTCTTCGACCGTGCCCGGGGTCCCGCCCACCGACCTCGGGCTCCAGACCATCGTCGCGCACGAACTCGCCTTCTTCGTACAGGATTCCTGGAAACCCAAGCGCGGTCTCAACATCAATTTGGGACTGCGCTGGGAAGGCACCTGGCATCCGAATCCGTTCGTCGCGCCCGAGCGGACCTTCTACGCACCCTACCTCTCCGACCCCCGCTTCCCTTCCGACGGCGCCATACCAGACGACCTCGACAACTTCCAGCCGCGTTTCGGACTCACGTGGCTCGCGGACGACGAGACGACAGTCGTCAGAGCGAACGCCGGCGCCTACTTCTCGAGGATTCCCGGGCTCGTCTTCGCGCAGGCCCGCTCGACCAACGGTGCGTTCCAGCAGACCCATTTCCGCAGCAGCGCGGACTCGCCCGTCCTGGGTCCGGTACCCGCCATCGACGAGCTGATCGACGGCTCCGCGACCGAGCCTTTTCTGCCCGACATCCAGGTAGTCTCGCGCGATCTGGAGCTGCCGCGCACCTGGTCGTTCGGGACCGGCCTCGAACACCTTCTCAAGTCGGGACTGGTGGCGAGCCTCTCGTATCAGCACGCGCACACCGAGAACCTCTTCCGCTTCGTCAACCGCAACCACGAGCTGCTCGGCAGTCCGTTCGCCGTCGGTACCCATCCTTCCGGGGGAGGGATCAACGTGCTCACTACCGCGGAGAGCTCGGCGAGGTCCAGGTACCACGGCTTCACCGCAGGGCTCCGCGGCGAGAACCTCGGCGGAGCTGTCGCCTTCGGCCTTAGCTACACGCTGGCCTTCGATCGTTCGGACGACGACAACGAGCGCGATCCCTTCACGTTCGCCTACGCGGATCCGCGCGACCTGGATGCCGAATGGGGCTGGTCGGACCGCGACCGTCGGCACAAGATCGCCGGGCATCTTCTTCTCGACCTTCCGGGCGGGCTGTCGATGAGCCACATCGCCAGGTATCTGTCGGCCTCGCCGGTGTCGGAAAGCTGCGTCAGGAGAGGCGAGCGGACCGCCCTGCCCTCGGACCGGATCTGCGCCGACGGCTCCATTCTCGAACGCAACGGGCTCCGTCGCGACAACGAGTTCTTCACCTGGGATCTGCGTGTTTCTCGAAGCTTCGGCGCCGGCCAAGGGCTGGAGGTGGTCATCGAGGCCTTCAATCTCACGAACTCCGGCAACTTTCTCGATCCGTCGCAGGGCTCGCTGCTCTTCAACTTCGACGGCGCCATCCGGAGCGGTCTCGGCGATTCCCGTCGCGCCCAGGTAGGAGTGCGGGCGCGCTTCTAGACTAGCGACTCCTTCGCAGGACGAAGAGGCACACAAGCGCCGCGAGGGCGGCAAGATCGACGACGGCGCCGGCGCGCGCAATCCCGGGATTGGGCCAGAGCAGCGCAACGGCGCATCCCGCCATCGCGATTCTCGACCAGCTTCCCAGGCGGTCCCGAGCGAAGCCGATGCCGGCCGAGGCCAGCGCGATGACCCCGGCGAGGGCGCCGGCGGTCGCGACTGCGATCTCGATCACCGAACCGTCGAGGAGCAACGGAGGCATGTAGACGAAGACGAAGGGCACGACGAACCCGGCTCCTGCCAGGAGGGCGGCCGTTCCCGCCGTCTTCATCGCCGGAGAACCGGAGACGCCGGCCGCTGCGAAGGCGGCGAGCGAGACCGGCGGCGTGACGTTGGAGATGCAACCGAAGTAGAAGATGAAGAGATGCGCCGCGAGGAGCGGGACGCCGAGCTCCACCAGGGCAGGCGCCCCAAGCGCGGCCAGCACCACGTAGGCTGCCGTGGTGGGCAAGCCCATGCCGAGGACCACCGAGCCCGCCGCCGTCAGGGCGAGCGCGATGAAGAGATTGCCGTCGGCGAGCGTGATTATTAGCTCCGACATTCTCAGGCCGATTCCGGTCAGGGAAGCCACGCCCACCACGATACCGGCTGCGGCGCACGCGGCCGCCACCTGCACCGCTCCCCGGCCCGCACGTTCGAGCATCGACTTGACCTGACCGAGCGACGGCCGTGTTGCAGGCAACAGCACGGCGAGGACGAAGGCCGAACTCACGCCCCAGAAGGCGGCCCGGCTCGGCGAGCGTCCCGCAGCCAGCAGCAGAACGATGGCGGCCAGGGGCGCAAGGAGGTGGAGACGCCCGAGGACCTGCTCCCGAGCTCGGCTCCCGGCCGGCTCGATGCCCATCTTCCCGGCCCTGAAGTGGACGGCCCCGAGCAGCGCCGCGTAGTACAGGACCGCCGGAATAATCGCGGCGACCGCCACCTCGAGATAGGGGATGTTGGTCCAGGTGGCGAGGATGAACGCGCCGGCCCCCATTACCGGAGGCATGAGCTGGCCGCCGGTACTCGCCGCGGCTTCGATGGCGCCCGCGAAGTGCGGCCGGAACCCGGCTCGCTTCATCAGGGGGATGGTGAACGCCCCCGTGGTGACGACGTTCGCGACGGCGCTTCCCGAGAGCGATCCCATGAATGCGCTCGCCACCGCTGCGGTCTTCGCCGGTCCGCCTCGGGTTCGCCCCGCCACCCGGTTGGCGAGCGCGATCAGCAGCGCCCCACCGCCCGCGACGTCGAGCACGGCTCCGAAGAGCACGAAGAGGTATACGAAGTCGGCCGAGACTCCCAGCGGTACGCCCCAGATGCCTTCGGTGGAGAGGTAGAGCTGCTCGACCAGCCTTGTGACGTCGTAGCCCCGGTGCGCCAGAAAGCCCGGCAAGTGAGGCCCCGCTAGCGCGTATGCCAGGGCGAGCAGGCAGACGGCGACCAGCCCCCACCCGGTGGCGCGCCTCGCGAGCTCCAGGACCATAACGATCAGAACCACGCCGGCGACGATATCCGGCGACGTCGGGTTGGCCGACCGTGTGACCAGCTCCTGGTTTTCCGACGCGAGATAGGCGCACGCCGCCGCCGTCAGCCCGGCGAAGAGCCAAGGCAGGATCCGGGCCGCACGACCCACGACCCCGGCTTCGTCGGCTCCCCGCTTCGAGAGACCGAGGCTGAGAAAGCCGATCGACGCCATCAGGGCCAGGTGTACCGGCCTTTGCACCAAGGCGGTGAAGGGCGAGTACCCCGACGAATAGAGATGGAAGACGGCTGCGGCCAAAGAGGCGCCGACGACTACCCATGGAGCCCGNGCCGGGAGGAATCCGAGTCAGATTCGGGTCCCTGCGGAAGCTATGCGGCTATCCGGCACCTGCCCCGCCGATGGCCTGGCCAAACGCCGAGAAGATCGCTGTGACCACCGCTCCCACCAACATTACGGCGAGGGTGATCACAAACGCGACGTTGAAGGACCGGCGACCTTGGCTCAGGGCTCTGGCTCCGCAGGCGAGCACGGCCGCAGCCCAGATGCCTTCCACAGAGATGCCGTTCAGGAAGGTGCGCAAGGGGCCTTCGCCCCCAAGGAAGAACCCGAGGGACAATCGAGGCAAGTCCTGCGCACCTTCCGTCGGCCCGCCCAGCACGACCGCGTAGATGATGCCCAGCACGGCCGAGATCAGGCTGGCGTGAGCCGTCATCGAGATCCACTGCTTGAGGCCTCCCTCGTCACCCACGATCTTGAAGATCAGCCAGTAGACGACGGAGAAGACGACGAGCGCGAGCGGCACCCCGACGAGTATGCTGCCCAGGAAGAACGCTCCGGTGATCGACTCGGCCACGGCGAGGGCCTCGTCGTCGACCTCGGGAGACGCCGCAGCCTGAGCCTCCACCGTTATCTGGACCAGGGCATCCATGTGCATGAACACCGGCACCGCCATCATCGCCGTGACGAGGAGCAGGGGCAGGAACCAGCGCGGTTTCGCGGCCAGGGTCGTCATCGCCTGCCCCGGATTGAGGAAGACGTCGATCAGGGTGGGGAAGAAACCTCGCGTCTTCCCATTCTCCATCGTGGAAGCTTCGGCCTCCGGGGGGTCGTTCCAGTTCATGGTTTGCCTCGGTTGTTGTGTACGGTCGACTGGTGGCGGAAGGCTGGACCGCCTGGCTCGATCTTAAGGCGGGGGCGTCTCCTTAGCAACGGCGAAGCCCTGCCGCTCCGTTCCCTATCCGTCTAGTCTCGCACCAGTTCCACATGGGATTCGGAGTACACCGAGATCGGCATGGGCTGGGGCAGCATGTCCGCGTTCATCGATCCCAGGCCTTCCGCCGTCGAGCGGCTCTCGACCATCAATCCGGCGGAAACGTCCCATAGGAAGTGGCCGTCGCCGTTCACATCGATCGCCAGGTCGAGGTTCATCCCTTCGACGGAAAGCGCCACCGCCATGCTGGTGGTTCCGGTCCAGGCGACTTCGAGAAGGGACTCGCCGTCTACCGAGGATTCGCGGACCACCACGTACTCGGAGGTCGTGGTCGCGTCGAGGAGGCCTCCCATCAAGTCTTCCTGGTAGCTTCGGACGCCGCTCCAGGTATCGCCGACGCCGATCCGGTAGCCGGGGAGGTGGGGAAACATCGTGTGCGCCATCCCGACGAACTGGAACGCCTCCGCCCCGGCGTCGGAAACCTCGGGCGTGGCTTCGACGGACACGTCGCCGGTCGGGGTCATTTCGAAAACGAGGGGGCCGTCGACATCGTTCTCATCGGCCTGGATCACGGAGCCCGCGCCCGCCAGGTCGGCGCTGGCTTCCATGACCTCCAGGGTCACGCGCACGCCGTTCAGACTCTCCTCGAAGCTGGCGGCCAGGGTCATTTCGGTCTCTCCGCCCATCGACTGGGTGTTCCCCATCATGTCCATCTCCTGCGTCACGACCCCGGTGACGCGATAGGTGACTTCGGCCTGTGCGGGCACGTGGTATTCCAGCGCGGGCGGCGAGGGCGCGCCACCGCCGGTGGTGGCGCAGCCTGCGGTGACGAGGATGGGGACGAGGATGGGGACGAGAGCGATCAGTCGGTTCATGGGAATCCGTGGGTCGGGTTCGGGGCTTGCCGACCGCAGGCGGCCGGCGAGCAGGGCAATGGGCAAACTTACCGGGGAATCCCGGTTCTCCTCTCGAATAGCCGGGGGTCCTGGTCAGCAGCGCCCGGTCGGACGCTTCCGCAAGGGATACGAGCCCAGGGCCGCCGGTCTTCAGACTTGTCAGATGCGTCGGTTCCGTATATTGTCCGGCCATGAGCTACCGAACCAACCCGGATCGCATCCTCGACAATATCGATCGATCCCGCAGCAGAGAGGCCGAACGCGACCGCTTCGAGGTCGACCGTCAGGCGGAAGGGCGCGACCTGGAATCCGAGCCGCCCGCGCAGGACGCCACCTTCGGCGAGCGGGCCAGACGCATACGGGCCTGCGTGGAGCGAGCCTACGTCAGAGCCGCCAAGCGCGAGCAAGTGTACCGGCTCGCCAAGCGTTTTCGGGCCGTCGAGGATCTCCATCACCACAAGGCGCGAGGTGATGTCAGCATCATCGTGCAGTACCTCGACCACGAACGCTTCGACGACGTGCGCGTCTCTCCCTTCGAAATCACGCCTCAACACCTGCTCGACGCCCGCCGTGAGACCAGGACCACGCAGCCCGACATCGGCGCGTTGAAGGTCCTTCGCGAGCAACTGAAGTACGGGGTGCTCGCGGCATACCGGAAGCTCGAGCCGCACATTCGGGAGGCCATCAAGGAACGGGCCGACCTGGGCCACGTACAGGTCCTGGTCACCCTGGATCTGCGCCCGGCAGGCTAGCGGCCGGGGACCCGACCGCCCGGTCGGTCACCCGGTCGAACAAGCGGTGCGCGTCGCCGTACCGCCACCAGACCCGGAGATTCCCGGGGCGACCTGGTGTCCCAAAACGCCATCCCCTTCGCTCCCGTGACCTGCGAACTTCGGGCATGGGACGCGTCGACCGCAACCAGCCGTCCGGGCTTTCGGCACCTCCGGCTCTGCCGGCCGAGAAAACGGACTCCTTCGTCCGCTCGACGCCCGTCGTGCGTTTCGTCGATACCATGATCCGCGCGGCCGTGGACGGGGGCGCCAGCGACATTCACCTGGAAAACACCGACGGGGAGCTCCGTGTCCGTTACCGGGTCGACGGTCGGCTGCGCCGGACCCGCACCGCACCCCGTTCGCAGCGCAACGCCATAATCTCGCGCCTCAAGGTCATGGCAGAGATGGACGTGTCGGTTCGTCGACGCGCTCAGGACGGGAGCTTCGTTCTGGAACACGGGGGCCGCAGGCTTGCCTTCCGGGTCAGCACGCTTCCTGCGGGTCAGGGCGAGAAAGCCGTCGTGCGCATCCTGGATTCGAGGGCCGCTCCTACCGGTCTCGATCAGCTCGGCATGGGCCCGGCGGACCTGAAGAACGTGCGCGAAATTCTGCACGGCGGTCATGGAGCGCTGCTCGTTTCCGGGCCTACCGGCAGCGGGAAGAGCACCACGGTCTACGCCGCGCTGCAGGAGCTCGACCGCGAGTCGAGCAACGTGGTCACCTTGGAGGACCCTGTGGAGTACGAGCTTCCGGGAGCAAGCCAGGTGCAGGTGGATCGCAAGGCCGGACTTGGGTTCGCCGATGCGCTCCGCGCCATACTCCGCCAGGACCCCGACATCGTGATGGTGGGAGAGATACGCGACCCCGAGACCGCCGAGATCGCCATGTCGGCGGCCAGCACGGGCCACCTCGTGCTTTCCACCATTCACACGACCGACGCACCCGGTGCGGTCATGCGCCTGCTCGACATGAACGTACCGCCCTTTCTCGTGGCCGGCGGTCTCTCCGGTATCGTCTCCCAGCGGCTGGTGGGAAGGCTGTGCCCGGCCTGCGGCGGTCCCGGTTGCGATTCCTGTCGGCACGAAGGCCACAAGGGCAGGACCGGCATCTTCCAGGTGCTTGTGGTCGACGAGGCTTTTCGCGAAGCGATTTCGCGCGGCCAGTCCACCACCACGCTCAGACGACTCGCGGTCAAGCGGGGAATGGGCACTCTGGCTCAGGACGCTCGTCGCGCGCTCACCGCCGGACTCTCCGGACCCCTGGAGCTTCGCGATCTGCTCGGGACTGCGAAGGGAGAGGAGGCGGTCTGCCGTCTCTGCGACGCCATGCTCCCTCCCGATGCCGGCGGTTGCCCCATGTGCGGACGGAGCACCGGCGGAAGGTGCGGCTGCGGTCGGGAAGTGGAGCGCCGATGGTTGTACTGTCCGTGGTGCCTGAGCTCGCTCCGGTGACGAAGTTCGGCCTACGCCCTGAACTCCGCCCGGCGCGTGGTCAGACTCCGCACGCGCTCGGTATCGACCTCCACCCCCATGCCCGGACCGGTCGGCACGTGCATCTCCCCCCCGTCCATCACGAATTCGGGCGCGACGATATCGCGCACCCAATAACGACGACTCTCCGAGATGTCGCCCGGGAGGGTGAAGCCGGGAAGCGAGGCCAACGCCAGGTTGTGCGCTCTTCCGATTCCGGTTTCGAGCATGCCTCCGCACCAGACCGGCAGGCCGCGCAACCGCATGAGATCGTGAATCCGGAGGCTTTCACCGAGTCCGCCGACGCGGCCGGGCTTGATGTTCACGATCCTGCAGCTACCGAGCTCCAGAGCCAGCCGGACGTCGCGGACGGAGCGGATCGATTCGTCGAGGCAGACGGGGGTGGATAACTTCCGTTGGAGGGCGGCGTGCTCGAGGTAGTCGTCGAAGGCGAGCGGTTGTTCGATCATGGTCAGGTCCAGGGCGTCGATCTCGACGAGCCGGGCAGCGTCCGCCAGGGAGTAGGCGGAGTTGGCGTCCGCCATGAGCTGGAGGTCGGGGAAGCGTTCCCGGACCCGGGCGAGCGTTGTCAGGTCGCGACCGGGCTTGATCTTCAATTTCACCCGGGCGTACCCGGCCTCGACGTAGCCGGACACCGCCTCCACCAGCTCCTCGTCGGTCGGTTTCAGCCCCACGCTCACACCCACCGGCACCTTGGGTCGCGTCTCGTCTCCGCCCAGCGCCCCCGCAAGCGGGATTCCCTTCGATCGCGACCACAGATCCCAGGCCCCCATCTCCACGCTCGCCAGGGCCATGCGGTGTTCCCTGATCCAGTTCACCGGGGCCAGCACCTCCTCGGGTCGTTCCCACTCGGTTCCCACGATCGCGGGCAGGACGCGGTCCGTCAGAACCTGCCAGGCGGTGTCGGTGGTCTCGGAGGTGTAGTTGGGCCTCTCGGCGGCGACGCACTCGCCCCAGCCCACGCATCCGTCGGAGTCGAAGAGGGTGAGCAGCGCCACTCGACGCTCTTGCATCCCGCCGCTGCTGATCTCGAAGAACTCGCGCAGCTCGAGTCTCAGCTCCCGGAGTACGGCTCGGTCGATCCTCATAGCGATCCCTTGAGCAGCGAGGGGGTGGCGCCCGGGGTCAGCAAGTACCGGCAGGTCGGGGTTCCGCGAACGAACCCTGTGACTTCGAAACCGGAATCCACCAAGGGCGAGAGAACGGCTCGCGTCGCCCGCCGCCACTCCCGGGCGAGCTCCATCGAAGCCTCCATGATCGCGGTGAGGTGAGTCGGTATCTCTACACTCACGGACCCTCCCGGGCTCTCCCGGGCGATCCGGCTCAAGGTTTCCTCCGAAAGTCCGGTCAAGGGTCTGGGCAGACCGCCCTCTCCCTCGATCGACGACAGGGCTTGGATGGGCGCACCTCCGGACGCACTGCCATATTCCGCGGTCTCCCGGAAGCGCCCCAGCATCCGTTCGACCCTTGGAGAATCGAGCTCCCAGGTGGCCACCAAGCGGTCGGTTCCTATGCCTCGGTGGAGGGGCGAGTCGCTCTCGCCGTAAAGGTCGGCGGCGTAGTCGCGCATCACGGCCCCCAGGCGGTTCACGTTCAGGTGCGCGTTGCGAGCCTGAAGGGGATCGAAGGTCCAGTGCATGATGGAGACTCCGCGCGCCATGACCTCGCTGCGCTGATGGCGCTTGAGGTGCGTTCCGAGTCCGCTGTCGCGCGCTCCCGGACGAACCGCGAGCATGTCCGACCAATGAACGAGCTTCCCGTCGCGCTCTCCGGTCATGCCGAAGACGAATCCGTCGAGGCTCCCGTCCTCGGCAAACGCACCGGAGACGACACCGCCCAGGATTTGCGCGACCTTGAGTATGGCGAGCGGAACGATTTCGCTGAAATCCGGTCCCCAGGTGTCGCGCTGGAGCTGGACGGCCGCCCCGTATTCGTCGGGCGTGCGGAGCGGGCGGATGGCGTAGGTCGATGCCGGACCCCGCTGGGAGCCGTCGTCAGACACCTGCTCCGTTCGCCCCGTTCGCCGCGGGCGCTTCCGTGGCGGGTGCCAGCAGCAGCAGAGCGAGCAAGGCCGCCCGGTCGAGCGAGGGGTCGATGACGATGTGCTCGTGGACTGCGTGAGCGCCGTCTCCGACCGCTCCCATCCCGTCGATGGTAGGCGTGAACTGGCTGGTGGTGTTGCCGTCGGAGGCCCCTCCTGCGGAGGTATGGTCGAGCTCGATCCCGAGCTGGTCGCCGAGCTCGCGCACGACCTGCCAGAGTTCGAGATTGCGCTCGGTCGGCTCGAGAGGCGGCGCCGATTCGCAGGCTTCGACCTCGAAGCTGACCCGGGGCACCTTCGGGACCAGCGAACGGATGGCGTGATCGATCTGCTCGGCGCGGGCCACCGAGGTCACGCGCACGTCGATTTGGGCGTGGGCCCGTTCGGGAATGACGTTGGGTCGGGTTCCTCCCCGCACCACACCCACGTTGACCGTGGTGCCGTCGGACGGATCGTTGAGTGCGTGGAGTTCGGTGATCGCATGTGCGATGGCGAGGACGGCGCTGGCTCCCTTGGCAGGCTCCAGCCCGGAGTGAGCGGCTCGCCCCCGAGCGGAGAATCGGTAGCGAGAAACGCCTTTGCGCGAGGTCTTGACCAGTCCCGTCGGTCCGAAGGACGGCTCCAGCACGATCGCCCGCGACGCGCCTCGGGCATGCTCCACGATCCGATCTCGGGAGTCGGGGCTGCCGACCTCTTCGTCGGAATTCACGAAGAGCACGGGTGCGATCTCCGGCGCGGCTCCGATCGAACGCAGAGCTCGCAAAGCCATGACCGCCTGCGCCAACCCGCACTTCATGTCGAAAGCGCCCGGCCCGCGCAGGCAGCCGTCCTCGACCCTCACGGGCATGTCGTTCAGCGTGCCCAGCGGCCAGACGGTATCGCAATGGCCGACGATGAGCTGAGTGGGTGCGGCGGGCGACATGTAGCTCGGTCTGGCCACCAGGTGGTCGGCGAAGTTTCGGGCGGGCACCGAGCTGGAGTCGTAGTCGAGCTCAGCCAGCTCGGTGCGGAGGATCTCCTGAACTCCGAGCTGACCGTCGACGTCTTCGGTGGGTGACTCGACCGAGGTGAGGTCCGTCAGGAGCGACACGAAGCGGTCGCGCTCGGACCTGGTTTCGCGCAGCAGCCGCTCGGCAAGATGTTTGGTGGTGTGGCTCGGCGTCATTGTGGTCGAGTTGCGTGGTGTTCGTAGAATCCGGCCCGACGGTAGCTCTCGTCGAGAATTTCGACGGGATGAGCCACGGCCGAAGGGTGACCGGTCAACCTCAGGCCGGCGCCGATCTGCATGGCGCAGCCCGGGTTCGCGGTGACGACGAGGTCGGCGTCGCACTCTAGTACGGCTGCGGTCTTGTCGGCGCCGATCCGCCAGCCGAGCTCGCGCTGGGTGATCCCGTAGATGCCGGCACCGCCGCAGCACTCGTCCGCGTCCGCCACGACCTTGGCCGTCAGGCCCGGGACGGCGTCGAGCACCCGCAGCGGCGTTTCCCGTACCCCCTGAGCGTGCAGTAGGTGGCAGGGATGATCGTAGGCGGCCGTGACCGGGAGCGCGCCGCCTCGGACCGGCCCGGATTCCGTCAGCAGTTCGGTGACGTCTCTCACTAGTTCCGAAAACGCCCTCGCGCGCTCCCTCCAGGCCGGATCGTGAAAGAAGAGCTCCCCATAATCCTTCATGGCGGCCCCGCAGCCCGCCGCATCGACCGCGATCCAGTCGGGGGAGACCGCCTCGAAGGCCTCCATGTTCGCTCGGGCCAGAGCACGGGCGGCTTCGAGCGACCCGGCGTGAGCGTGGAGGGCCCCGCAGCACTGGGTTTTCGCCCGTACCACGTTGTAGCCGTTGACCTCGAGGGTGCGCGCGCTGGCGGCGCCGACCCGGCCGAAGAGTCCGGCCTGGACGCAGCCAGCGAGCACGGCGACCCGTCCCCTGGTCGCGGGTTCCGGCCCTGCGGGTTCCGCAGGTTCCGACCCCCCGGGCTTCCCCCGCATGGGGTCCTGTCGAACCGGCGCCGGCCCGGGCGACTCCGTTCGGTGCGACCCCGGCTGCTCCCTCGCCGTTCGCTCGCCACGCCCCAGTTCCATTCGCAGCCTTCCCGGCGCGCTCGCCGCGAGCATCGCCGCGCCCAGCCGCACGGGACCCGGCGGTCCGGCATCGCCCCCCAGCCTGGCCACGAGAGCGGGAAGGCGGGTAGCCCTGAGGCCGCGTGCGGCCAGCATCGCCGCTCGCCGCAAGCGCGAACCGGCCATTACCGCCAGCAGCACCCTCGCGAGACGACCGCGTCCCTCGGGGCCGCTGCTCGCCCGGGCCAGCTCGAGCAACGATCCGTACTCGACGCCCGAAGGACACACGGGCTCGCACGCCCTGCAACCGAGGCAGCGGTCGATGTGCGTCCGAAAGGCTTCAGAGTCGGGCTCCAGTCTCCCTTCGACCACGGCACGCATCAGGTGCAGCCGGCCTCGCGGCGAGTCGTTTTCGTCTCCCAGCCGGCGGTAGGTCGGACACGCGGGCAGACAGAAGCCGCAATGGACGCAGGGAAGCAGCCGCTCGGCCTGGTCGGCGAGAGCCTTGCCGAGATTCTCCGCGGCGCGGGCGCTCATCGATCCTTCCTCGGGGCTTCGGAAACGGCCTCCCTCGGGTCCCAGAAGAGGCCCCAAGGATCGAAGATGCGACGAACGCCCGCCCTTATGCGCTTCGTCTCGGCGGTCCAAGGCGGCCCGGATTCCTCACCATCAAAAGTCGACACTCCGGGCGCGCCCTCTACCCGAAGCGTCGGGCCGCGGCCTCCGCTCCCTTCCCCTTTGCAAGACGCTCTGAGAAAGCGGGCCTCCTCCACCCAGAGGTCGTCATCCTCGAAAGGGTCGGCCACCACCGCGCTCACCCAGCCCGCCTTGGCGCAGGCGGCAACAGCGGCCCGAGCCTCCAATTCCAGACCCCGGAGACTTTTTTTCGCGAGCGCCAGAGTCCGGCTGAGGGCCGCCGGAAGCGCGAACCAGGTGAGTCGAAGATCGCGCGCCGTCTCGCCCGCGTCGACGGTCCCGCTCGTGCGCTCGCCGGCGACGCCGTTGCGGAAACCCGAGTCCGCCGTTGCGCGGCCGTGCAAGCTGGCCTCCACGAACCGACTCCCGGGCCTCGCCCGGCGGCTCAACGCCTTCCCCCGCACCTCCACCATCGCTTTCCGACCGTGAAGCCGAACCCTGACCCTTGTCGGTCCGGGTCCGCTCCAGTCCACCGTCGACGAGACCGCCGGCTCGGCTTCGGCCGCGAAGGCCAAGGCCAGCTCGGCGGCCTCCTCGATCCCGTCGGCCTCGAAGACCAGCTCGCTCATCGCTTCCGGCAGGGGAAAGGTGCGCAGTGTCGCCGAGATGACAGCCGCGCAGCCGAGCCCTCCGACCAGCGGTCGAAGCAGATCGAACCCCGCCACGTTCTTGACCACTCGCCCCCCCAGCTCCAGCACGCGGGAATCGCCGCACATCACGCGCATTCCGAGCACGTGGTCGCGAACTCCTCCGTAGTGGCCGGCCAGTGCGCCACCCTCCGCCGTGGCCAGCAGACCCCCCACCGACCGATTGCCGAAGTCGGGCGGATTCCAAGGCAGCCACTGTCCCCGCTCCGCCATGATCGAGGTGAGCCTGCCCAGCCGCATCCCCGCTCCGACGGTCACGGTCAGGTCGGCCGGTTCGTAGCGGTGGATCCGGTCGAAGCGAGCAAGAGAAATGCGCGTGACGGACCAGTCGGGAGGACGCCCGATCTCGTGTTCGCCGCTTCCGACCACCGCCACCTTCAAACCCCGCTCGCGGGCGTCGGCCAACGCGGCGGCGAGCTCGGCCTCGGTCGCCGGCGAACCGATGGACGTCGTGGAACGCGGACCCACCGTTGACGGCTCCTCCGCGGTCCCGTCGCCGGCACGAGCGTCGGGCACCACCTCCCCCGCCTCCCGATCCGGGACCACCTTGCCGGGATTGAAGAGCCCTGCGGGGTCGAAGACCGCCTTTACCTCTCGCAGCGCGGCGAGCTCGGCGGGACCGTGCACCATCCTCATGTACTCGCGCTTGTCGGCGCCGACCCCGTGTTCGCCGGTGATGGTGCCGCCCGCTTCCACGCAAACGGTCATGATCTCCTTCGACGCCCGCTCCACCTTGGCGAGCTCGGCTTCGTCGGTCCGGTCGAAGAGGATGTTCGGATGGAGATTCCCGTCGCCGGCGTGAAAGACGTTGGCGATACGGAGATCGTGACGGTCGCCGATCCGGCCGATCTTGTCCAGCACCGCCGGCAAGGCCGTCCTCGGCACCGTGGCGTCCTGAACCAGCAGGTCGGGCGCGATCCGTCCCATCGCTCCGAAGGCCTTTTTCCGCCCCTTCCAGAGCGCCGCCCTCTCGCGATCGCTCTCGGCGGTGCGCACCTCCCGCGCACCCGACTCCCGGCAGCACTCGGCCGCAGCGAGCGCATCAGCCCCCAGTCCGCTGCGGCTTCCGTCGAACTCGATCACCAAGGCGGCTCCGGCATCGGCCGGATACCCGGCGGCGTAGACGCTGGCTTCGACCGCGCGGATGGTCTCGGCGTCGACGATCTCGAGCGCCGCAGGCAGAAGTCCGGACGCCATGATCCGAGTGACCGCCATCCCGGCGTCCTCAACGGATTCGAAGACACCGAGAAGGGTCCGGATCTCCTCCGGGGCGGGAACCAGTCCGAGCTCGATCTCGGTCACCACGCCGAAGCACCCCTCCGACCCGACGAAGAGACCCACCAAGTCGAGTGAAGCGAGCGGATCGCCCTCGGGTCCTCCCAGTCGACACAGGCGTCCGCCGACGAGAACGACCTCGAGACCGAGGACGTAGCGCGAGGTCACCCCGTGCTTGAGGCAATGGGGTCCGCCCGAGTTTTCGGCGACGTTGCCGCCGATGGTGCAGGCGCTTTGCGAAGAGGGATCCGGGGCGTACTGGAGACCGTGCGGCGCGGCGAGCTCGGTGAGGCGGGCGTTCACGACCCCGGGCTGGACCCGCGCCCTTCGGTTGGACGGATCGAAGTCGATGATCCGATTCATGCGCGCGGTCCCCAGCACCACCGCGTCGCCGCCGGCCAGGGCGCCGCCGGAGAGCCCGGTGCCCGCGCCCCTGGGAACCACCGGGACGCCCTCCGCGTGCAGGAACGCCACGACCTCGCTCACCTCCCGCGCGTTGGAAGGAAGCACGACCGCCCGCGGCGTCGAGCGATAGGCCGTGAGACCGTCGGATTCGTACGCCAGCAGCCTTCCCGGATCGGAAATGACGAATTCCGGTCCCACGATCTCCGCCAGTGGCCGGGTCAGCATCTGACGGGCCGCTACCCGCTGCGGAGCACGTGCTCGCGGAGCGCGCCGACGCTCGCCAGGATCGCCTTTTCCGCTTCAGGGGGCGCATCCCCGTACATCCCCTCCACGAGCTCGGCCTCCGACGCGTTCGGGCGCCGTGCCAGAAGCTCCCGCATCTGCGCCACGCGTTTCAGACGGTGCGCCCGGAAACGAGCCACCGCTTCCGTCGGCCTCGTCAGAGGAGGGCCGTGGGCCGGGTATAGGGCCTTGGCCTCGAGCCCGTCCACCCGAGCGAGCGAACCCAGATAGTCGGCCACGCAACCGGCGTATGCTCCAACCCAGGTGGTGCTTCCCTCCCCGAGGAGGAGATCTCCTACGAAGAGCGCTTCGGCCTCGGGCCAGTGCAGGGCCAAATGGCGTTCGGCGTGCCCTGGAGTGGGAACCGCGACCAGCTCTCCCTGGTCTGTGGAGACGTGCTCTCCGGCGTGGAGGGGCCGTTCGACGTACCGGGCGCCGGCAGGCCCCCAGGTTTCGCAGTCCAGTCGCTCGACGAGCTTCGGGACACCTCCGGCGTGGTCGCCGTGATCGTGGGTGAGAACGATGCGCACTTCGCGAGCGTCGGCCACTGCGGTGACGAGTCTCTCCCGGTGCTCAGGGTGGTCGGGCCCCGGGTCGATGATGCAGACCGACTTCTCACCTACCAGATGTGTGTAGGTGCCCCCCCTTGTGAACGGCGTCGGGTTGGGGGCAAGGAAGCGACGGGGCCTGGCAGCCCGTGTGCAGGACCTCCTGCGACATTCGATCCGCTCCGCATCCTCGCTGGACGCCGCCTTCCCTGTTGCTCTCCGGGCGGATAGTGGTGCGTCTCGTCCCTCTTCGCGCCTTGCCGGCGCTGCGCCGCGCCGCTCTCGGCGCTCCTGCGCGTGTCGCCGCGGGCCGCTAGGAACCCGCAGTGGACCTGCGCTCCGCTGCGAGCTGCTCCGCCAGCTTGTCCGCCACGGACGTGAGCGCCGCCTCGTCTTCGTCACCGAAAGCCGATTCGGTGTGCGAATCGATGTCGATCTGGCCGAAGATGTCGTCGCCGGCGCGAATCAGCACCACGACCTCGGACCGGGTGTCGGCGGAGCAGGCCAGGTACTCCTCCTCCTGAGTCACGTCGGCGATGTTGAGGTTGACCCCTTCCTCGTGGGCTCGGCCGCAGACTCCGCGGCCGAACGGGATGCGGGCGTGCTCGGTATTCGTCCCGATATAGTTGTGGAGCCAGAGCTCCTCCTCTTCCGCATTGACCAGGTAGATACCCACCCAATCGAAACGGTCGTCCGCTTCAGCTATGGTGCGGACCGCCTTTCGCAGCTGCGCGTCGGATTGGTGACCCTGGTCTCGCATCTCCTGCAGATCGAGCACCAGGCCGGCGGCGTCAAGTGACATTGGTATTCCTTCGGGTTGAGGGGGTCATTAGGTCGACGCTCGCTCGTCTCCAGCACACCTTCCACGCATGGCGACGGCGATCTGCGCCTGTTGCTGCCGAAGGCCAATTTTACGCCAGCGGTCCGTTCCGGTCAAGGGCTAAACGGGACACTGGGTCGGGCCAGATCCGCAGGGCCGCGAGCCTGACGCCGTCGGCGCTGAGGGATACGGCAGGGGTCTCGCGGTGTAACGTGTTCATGGCTCAAGATAACAAGCCGGCGCCCCATCCTCCCGACCTCCTGCGCCGTCCCCCGATCCTGGCGGGTCGCTTTCGGGTCTCGGTGAGGTCGGTCTTCGCCAGGGAAGAGTCGAACCCGCCGTGGTCTTACGTCTTCGTCTACTTCATTCGCATCGAGAACCTGGGAGACACCGACGCGCAACTCTTCTGGCGACACTGGAAGATTCACGATCCGGTCGCGGGCGACCACGAGGTGGAGGGCGAAGGAGTGGTGGGCGAGTCTCCCGTCATCCCGCCCCGCGGCAGCCATTCCTACTCCAGCTACTGCGTGCTGCGCGGCGCCTACGGGCACATGGAAGGCTACTATCACTTTCGGGAGACCGACGGCAAACTCTTCAGGGCGGTGATCCCCCGTTTCGAACTGGTAGCCGAGGACGCAAGCCAGCCGATCCAGGCGTAGCTCGGCGGCCCGTGGCCGGACCTTCCTGCGTTGCGTGAGCGGGCCCACCCGGGTGGCGGGCGGATTCCCCTTCAGCGTTCCTGGGCGGCCTCGTTACCGGGAGTGAACCTCGTTACCGGGGTGTGAAGTCGGTATTCGACTCCAGCCTGCGCGCGAACGCGGCCATCAGCCTGGCCGTGTGCTCGAGGTCTCCCAGGTCGACTATCTCGTTCGGCGAGTGCATGTAGCGGTTTGGGATCGAGAGCAGCCCCGTAGGCACGCCCGAGCGGGTGAGGAAGATGCCGTCGGCGTCGGTGCGCGTGGCCTTGGGCGACGCCTGTACGCTGTAGGGGATTCCCTCTTGGTCGGCGGTCTCGCAAAGCATGGTGAAGACGGTCCCGTGGGCGGCGGCTCCTCGACTGATCACCGGGCCGCTGCCAAGCGCGTGGTCTCCCAGAGCTTTCTTCTCGGTTCCGGGCACATCGGTGGCGAAGGTGACATCGACGACCAGCGCGACTCCCGGGCGTAGCGCGTAGGCCCCGGCGCGGGCGCCGCCGCCGGAGTAGCCGATCTCCTCCTGGACGGTCGCCACCGCGGTGACCGACGCGGACGGTCGGTCGGCGGCGAGCAGGCGGAGCGCCTCCAGCGCCACCCAGGCCCCGACCCGGTCGTCGACGGCTCTGCTCACAATGCGATTTCCCGCCAGCCGCTCCATCCCTTGAGCGATCGTGACCGCATCTCCGACCCTGACTCCGAGCTCCAGAGTCTCCTCGCGGGAAGACGTGCCGACATCGAGCCAGAGGTGGGCGGTCTTCAACTCCTTCTTGCGGTCTTCCGGCGTCATCAGGTGGATCGGCTTCTTGCCTACGACGGCCCGAACGTCTCCGCCCTCGGCCAGTACCCTGACCCGCTGCCCGACCAGCACCTGCGGATCCCAGCCGCCGATCTCCTCGACCCAGAGATAGCCTTCCTTGTCGACATGGGTCACCTGGAGGCCGATCTCGTCGATGTGGCCGGCGAGCATGAGCCGGGTGTGCCCGTCGGGGTTGACCGTCGCAAACGAATTTCCGGTCAGATCCACGGCGACGTCGTCGGCGAAGCCTTCGGCCTCGCCGCGCCAGACCCGAGCCGGGCGGGTCTCGAAACCCGAGGGTCCGGGCGCGTCGAGCAGTCGTTCCAAAAAGGTCGGATCGGTCATGATTCGGAGCTCCGTTTCGCGGGGCATGGCACCCGGCTGAAGTCAGTGGTTTCCCACGCGCAAGCTACCACACCCCGGAATGCGGGCCGGTTCCCGGAGCGTCGGACAGCCGCCGCTTGCAGGCGCGGCGCTTCGCCGCTCTCCGCACTCGTGCGATATTGTCCGCAGGCTGTCAGTGGGGATCGACGAGAGCGCGGTCGCGGTCGTTCCCCCTCCGGGCGCCGGGACCGTCCCAGGAAGCCGGGGGTATCGGCGCACCGGCCCGACCGTCTACCTCCACCCTCCTAGCGGAAACCATGAAATTCGACCTGATCGTCATCGGCAGCGGCCCCGGCGGATACGTGGCCGCCATCCGCGCAGCCCAGTTGGGCATGAAGGTCGCCTGCGTCGAGACCGAGGAGCTCGGTGGCGTCTGCCTGAACATCGGCTGCATTCCGACCAAGGCCCTTCTGTCGAGCGCCTTCCTCGTCGGCGAGCTGCGGAATGCCGGTGGACACGGCATCACGTTCGACCAGGTTGCGGTCGATCTCGGACCGGCGCAGGAACGGAGCCGCAAGGTCGCCGCGCAGATGGCTCGGGGGATCGCGCACCTCTTCAAGAAGAACAAGGTCACGCACCTCGCCGGATACGGCCGGCTGGCGGGTCGCGGGAAGGTGGAAGTGGAGGACGGCGACGGCAAGAAGAAGACTTACGGCGCAGCGCATGTCGTTCTGGCCACCGGCTCCCGGCCGCGCGACCTGCCGAGCCTTGAAATCGACGAGGATCGGATCTGGTCCTCCACCGGCGCCCTGAGGTGCAAGGAAGCGCCCAAGTCCCTCTTCATCGTGGGAGCGGGCGCCATCGGCATGGAGTTCGCCGACATCTACGCCGCATACGGGACCGAGGTCACCATCATTGAGGCTCTGGATCGCATACTCCCTCTCGAAGATCGCGAGGTCTCCAGGTTCATGGAGCGTTCGTACCGGAAGCGGAAGATGAAGATGCACACCTCGGCCCGTTTCAAGTCCGTGGAAGCGACCGATGGAGGGATGCGCTCCACCTTCACCGACAAGAAGGGCAAGGAGCATACCGTAGAAACGGAATTCGTCCTCTCGGCGGTCGGACGGGCCCCGAACTCCGAGGATCTCGGACTCGAAAGCGCTTCGGTCAAGGTCGACGAGCGCGGCTTCATCGAGGTCGACGAGCGCATGCGCACCAGCGCACCTGGCGTCTACGCGATCGGCGACGTCGCGGGCAATCAACTGCTGGCGCACAAGGCCAGCCACGAGGGGATCGCGTGCGTGGAGCACATCGCGGGCCAGGGGCACGGTACCGTCGATTACGCGAACGTTCCCAACTGCACCTACTGTCAACCCGAGGTCGCTTCAGTGGGGCTCACCGAGGAACAGGCGCGCGAGGCGGGTCACGAAATCGAGGTCGGCAAGTTCCCGTGGGCGGGAGTCGGTAGAGCCGTAGCCTCAGGGCACGCCGAAGGCTTCATAAAGGTGATCCGCGACAAGCGGTACTCGGAAATTCTGGGAGCGCACATCGTGGGAACCCACGCGACCGAGCTCATCGCCGAGTTCACCATAGGGCGGCACCTCGAGTCGACCGCGGAGGAGATGGAAAGAGCAATGCACCCGCATCCGACACTCTCGGAGGGAGTCGCCGAGGCGGCGCTGGCCTCGCTGGGCAGGCCCATACACATCTGATCTGGGCAGGCCGACCGGAAAGGGACCGCGACATCGTACATCGTCGCCTTCCCCTTGGACTGAGGCCGCCCCCGGCGGCTGCTAGGCTACCGGTTCCAGTTCGGGAACAGGTATTCCCTTGATGGTCAGCAGTCGCACGAGCGTCTCGCCGATCTTGTTGTCGGGAGTTGAAGCGCCGGCGGTGATCCCCAGTTCGAACGAGCCCTCGGGAAGCCACTCCTCCTCCAGCACCTCCGGAGCGTCGGGCCCGAGTTCGGGCTTGTGACTGATGCTCCCGGTCTCCACATCCAGGCGGTTCGCATCCGCCACATGGAAGGTCCGGGTGTAGCTGCGGCAGAGGTGGGCGAGATGGTTCGTGTTCGAGGAGTTGTAGCCCCCGACCACGACCATCACGTCGGGCGGATCCTTCATCATCTCGAGAATGGCGTCCTGACGCTCCTGGGTCGCCGAGCAAATCGTCCCGAACGACCGGAAGTGCGAGGCGGCGTGCTCTTCGCCGTGTCGTTCCACCATGGCGCGGTGGATTTCCCGCCCGATAGCCATGGATTCGGAGGCCAGCATGGTGGTCTGGTTCGCCACTCCGACGCGCGCCAGGTGGAGCGCGGGATCGAATCCGTCGCTCGACTTCTCTTCGAAGTGCTCCCGCAGCCTTTCGGTGTCGAGAGCGCCTGGCCTCGCCGCGATGTAGTCGCAGACGATGCGCGCTTCCTCCATGTCGCGCACTATGAGGTAGCGCCCTTCCGGGTACTTGCCCGCTTGTGACGCGGTCGCTCTGGACTCCTCGTGAGTGTATTTGCCGTGCACGATCGCGGTGAAGCCGTCCTTGGCGTATTTCTCGACCCTTTTCCAGACGTGCAGGACCGAGCCGCATGTGGTATCGACCGTGATGCACCCCAGCGAGCGCAGATCGTTGAACGCCTCGACGGTGACGCCGAACGCCGGAATTATCACCACGTCCTCGGGTGTCACACCCGAGAAATCGAAGGTCCCGTCCGGGGCGGGGTTGATGAAGGCGATGCCCATCTCGGTCAGGCGCTTGTTCACATGAGGGTTGTGAATGATCTCGCCAGCCAGGAAGATGCGCCTTTCAGGGAACTTGTGCACGGTCTCGTACGCGTAATCCACCGCACGGTCGACGCCGTAGCAGAAGCCGAACTCCCGGGCGAGACGTACCTTCACGTCCCCGAACCGATCTTCGTAACCTCGGCCGCGCAGACGCTCGACGATTCCCGAATGATACTCGGCGTCGATTACCGTACGCAGCTGTTTTCTGAGGCCGAACCCTTTGCGAAAGTAGGTCTGCTCCATGATCGGTCCGATATCGGGCGAGGAGGGTTGTTCCAGCCGACGAGTATCCGGTCTACCCGGCGGACTGGAACATGGTCCCGCGCGGGGTCCTCCGCGTCGGCCTCCCGGACCTCTGCTCTCGGCGGGTCTTCAGCCCCGCAAGAATCCCTTGATCGCCTCCAGCTCGCCGTCGATCTCCGGGTTGGGCTCGAGGCCCAGTATTTCGGCGATCAGCGGGTAAATGTGAACCGCCTCGGTCGGTCCCGTGACCGCGCCCTCGGCGATCTGGGGGCCGGCGGCCAGAAGAATTCCGGCCATCTCGGGCGTCAGGTTGTCCCAGCCGTGGTTGTAGAAGTCGCGCAGCCGGAAGGCCCGGTCGGCCGATCTGACCTGTCTGCCGGGGGCGGCGATTATGACGATATCGCCTATGTTGGGATCGGTCGAGTACCGGAAACGCTCGGGCACCTCTTCCCGCAGGTAGACGGCGTTGAGCGGAACCATCGCGGCGAGGGAATCCCTCACGTTCCGCTTGCGTTGGGCGTCGCCCTCCACGAAAATACTCGCGTAGGGTCCGCCTTCCTCCATGCGCACGCCGGGCAGGAGCGACAGATCGATCAGGTCGTTGGCCTCGGCGGGGACGAACATCATTCCGTGGTCCGAGACCAGCACGACGTTCACCTTGTCGCCGTGCGGCAGCGCCTCGATACCGTCCAGGAGGCGACCCAGGGCGTCGTCCACGATGCCGATCGCGGCACGCATCTCTTCGCTGTCCGGCCCGAAGTCGTGGCCGGCCCTGTCGACCTCGCCGAAGTAGAGGGTGACGACGTGCGGGCGCTCGCGGGGGGGGAGGCGCAGCCAGCCGAGAACCCCGTCCACTCGATCATCATTCGGTATCCCGGCGTCGAAGCGACGGCAGTAGGTGGGACGCACGCCCCCTATGGCGGCTTCGGAACCCACGAAGAAGAAGGAGGCTGAGACCATCCCTTGCCGCTCCGCGGTCACCCAAATGGGTTCGCCGCGGTACCAGCTTCCGTCCTCGACGGCCTCGCGGTCTCCGAGCGAGTAGACGTCGTCCCTCTCCGCCGACCAGAACCTGTTCCCGACCAGTCCGTGGGTCTCGGCGTACATTCCGGTCGCGATGGAGTAGTGCGAAGGAAAGGTCTTGGTGGGGAAGATCGGGATCAACCTCTCCGCCCGGGTCCCCGCCTCCGCCACACGGTCGAAGTTAGGGGTCTCGAAGCGGCCCGGATAATCCCAGCGGAAGCCGTCGAACGAGATCAGGATCACGTAGGGGGCGTCGAGATGCCGGTCGCTGTTGCCGCCGGAGTGGCCGGGTCGGGTGCAGAGCGGGGGTGGCTCGGAGGATTCCGCACCCTCCGTGCTTGACTCCGTCGTCTCGACGGGCCCCTCCCGCTGCGCCCACAGTACCGCAAGCGTGACGGTCAGCATGACAACGATCAGGCCAAGGGCCCTGCGGGAACGGGCTCGCGCCGATCCGGTCATGTCTTTGGCTTCCGCAGGTCTCGTAGGTCGGAGGTGCGACGGCTCGCTCGCGCCACCCTGCTCGGTCGAGCCACCCTACTCGGTCGTGCTGCGTCCCCTCGAGTGTCTTTCGAACCACTCGCGCAGGAAGAGCTGGGTGCGGAGGAAGTTCGAAGGCGTGCGCGAGGTCCCGTGCCATTCGTTCCGGAAGCGGATCATGGCGGTGGGCACGCCCAGCACCTTGAGCGCGGCGTAGTACTCCTCGGTCTGCGGCATCGGCGTGCGCAGGTCCATCTCGCCGGTCATGAGCATGGTCGGCGTCGTGACGTTGCCGACATACATGAGCGACGAACGGCGCAGGTGTTCGCTCGGATCGTCCCAGGGGAAGCGCTCGAAGTTGCGATACCAGCCGATGCCGTCGGTGGTGCCCACGAACGAGAGCCAGTTGGTGACCGGGCAGTTGGCTGAAGCCGCGGCGAAGCGGTCGGTGTGCCCCACGACCCAGCTTGTGAGCACGCCGCCACCCGAGCAGCCGTAGACGAACATGTTGCGCTCGTCGACGAAGCCTCGGGAGACAACCTCGTCAACGCCGTTCATCAAGTCGTCGAAGTCCTTCCCGGGATATGCGTTCTTGATCTCGTTGGCGAAGGCGGATCCGTAACCCGTGCTGCCCCTGGGGTTGGTGTAGACGACCACGTAGCCATTGGCCGCGTGCTCCTGCCAGCCGAAGTTGAAGCCTGTCGTGTACATGGAGTGCGGCCCGCCGTGGATCGAGAGCATCATCGGGTACTTGTGCTCGGGATCGAAGCCCGGCGGGGTGACGATCCAGCCCTGAATGTCGAGGTCGTCGGTCGACTTGTACCAGAACTCCTCGACCTCGCCCAAGGTCACTCCGGCGAGCACGTCGGAGTTGACGTCGGTGATGCGTTCCATCGCGCCAGGGTCGTCGAGATGGAATCGGATCACTTCGCCCGGAGCGTGTGGTGTGGTCAGCGTGCCGACCGCATCTCCGTCCGCGCTCATGGACGAGAGCACGAAGAGGTGGCGTCCCTCGGTGAGTCGTTCAACTCCCCCGTCGAGATCGACGAAGTGCAGATCGCGGGATCCGGCGTCGTTGGCGGTGAAGTAGAGTCCCGAGCCGTCGGGGGCCCAGGTCATCGCGCCGCTGATTTGGCGGTCGAAGTCGCCCGAGATCATCCGAGGGTCGGACCCGTTGGTCCCCATCACGTAGATGCCCATGTTGCGGTAGGTGTCCGTGTGATGGTCGACGCCTCTGTAGGCTATGAGCGATCCGTCCGGAGAAGGTACCGGGCCGGTGTCCGCCCCCCTGCGGTCGGTGAGTTGCGTGATCGCTCCGGTGGCAAGGCTTACCGAGTAGATCTCGGACTCGCGCCAGGAGAGGTCGGCGTCCGGGGTGCGCAACGACGAGAAGACGAGCGCGGATCCGTCGGCGGTCCACCTTCCGGCGGAGTGATTCCAGTCGCCGTCGGTCATCTGACGCGGGGTTCCTCCGTCGGCCGGCACCACGAAGACGTGTCGCCAGCCCGAGTCCACATATCCGACGCGGTCCTGGCGGTAGTCCGCGCGGGTGACCACTTTCGGACCCTGGGTCCAGGTGGCTCCTTCCGGCTTGCCCGGCGGGTTCACCGTCCACCCCGGCTCCCCGTCCACATTCATGGTGAAGGCGATCATGGCGCCGTCCGGCGACCACTCCAGGCTGCCCGGACTCTTCACGACCCGGGTTATCTGCGTCGTGGCGCCTTCCTCGTCCATCCAGCGCACCCATACCTGTGAACCGGCTCCATCCTCGCCCGGAGCGGTGTAGGCGATGCGCGTGCCGTCCGGCGACCAGACGGCCCCGCTGCCGTCCACCAGGAAACGCGCCCTCGAACCGTCGGCGTTCATCATGTAGATGGAGGACTCGCGGCGGTCGTTCATCTTGTCCACCCAGCCCCGGGTGTAGATGACACGGTCCCCGTCGGGCGAGATCCGCGGGCTGGAAACAGTCTCCATGTCGAGGTAGGTCTCGAGCGAGAGCGTCCTTTCCTGGCCGGAAGCCGGGGCGACGATGGCGACGAGCGCGATGGCGGTGAGCGGCGTTGGGGCGGCGCGGCGGGTTTTCTTCATGGTCTTCTCAGTCGGCGGGACAACGGTGACGAATCGTTGGGTCCGGGGGGACCGGACGGAGTGCGGTCGGTCGAACGGAGCGTCAAGATAACGAGCGGAGGGAAGCCTCGCCAGACAATGTGCGGTGCAGATGCCCGAGATCGGCGCCGCGGGTTTCGCGATTCCACCGTCGCACCCATATGAAAGTGGAACAGCGCCAGTTCCTCCACCCCCGAGCGGTCACAGAAGGCCGCGATCGGGTCAACAGGTTTCTCCCGGGTGGCAAGAGCCATTATGTAAGACGTGTCGCACCCGAAGAGGTGGTCCTAATCCTGGCGGTAGTCAAACAGCGGGAATCCGGGCTGCCGAGCGCGCAAATGCAATCACCGCAGGAAGATGCGAATCTACACCGAAATGCCAGTCTCCGATCTTCGCGTGCAGGTCGCGAATCTTCGCCTCGTGCTCCTGGGCCGACTTCCCCGCGCTTTTGGCTATATGTTGGGAGGCAATGCCATTGGACGAGTCGGGACACTGAATAGGGGTAGAACATGAAGATCGCAAAGACCACAGCCCTCGTCGCCCTGGCCGCGTTAGCTTGCCAGCAGGATGATCAGTTACAACAGGGCCCGACCGGCCTGGCGAGTCACTCTCACGACAGCGCCGGCATCCGGATCACCGAGAACGCGAGCCCGCCCGAGGGGTCGCGGCTCCCGTGGCTAATCGGATCGGTGCCCATGGTGTCGATCGGCGAACTCGACGGCGAAGAGCCTTACATGCTCCACTGGGCAGGCAACGTCGCCCGGCTGTCCGATGGACGAATCATGGTTGAGAACTCCGGGTCGAGCGAAGTGCGAATGTTCGATGCTTCGGGAAGTCACTTGGTGTCCTGGGGTGGGGAGGGCGAGGGGCCCGGCGAATTCATGCCCCTGACCCGCGCAGCTCCGTGGCCCGGTGACTCCATCGTGGCCTGGTACTCGTCCGGGCGCGGCATCTCCGTCTTCGATTCGGATGGCACCTACGGTCGCTCCTTCGTCCTCCGGAGTGACGAGGCCGAGGTGTGGCGACGTCCCCGCCCGATCGCCGTACGGGCCGACGCAACGATCCTGGCCATCAGGGATCCGGAAGACGCCGACACGGCGGTGGTCGAAATATGGGATGCCGATGGCGACGCATCCCCACAGGGAGGTGATCGTCACCACGAACGAGCAGGGGTTCAGGGAGCTCATGTTGACGGCCTACGGCCGGGAGCTGGTGACGGGCCAATGGGGCGATCTTGTCGTGGCCAGCCACACCTCACGGTACGAGATACGGGCGTTCCGGGACGACGGCACGCTGGCCCGCATCGTTCGGCGTGAGCACGTTCTGCGGGCGCCCACGGAGGAGGATCGCAAATCGTACATCGACGAGCAGCTCGCAATGTTTGCGGCAAACCCCCATTTACCCCCGGAGATGGTGGAACAGGCGCGCAAGTCCTGGGAGTCCACGCCTCTCGCCGAAGCCTTCCCCGCCTTCTCCAGGGTCCTGTCCGACGCCGCCGGCAACCTCTGGGTCCGCGAATACGACTTTCCCCGCGAGGGGCGACCGGCCCCGTTATGGACGGTCTTCGATCCGGACGGACGGGTGCTGGGGTTCATGGAGACCCCGAAAGGTCTGGGAGTCGTCCAGATCGGCGAGGACTACATCCTGGGGCACTATCGCGACGAGCTGGACGTCGAATACGTGCAGGTGTGGCCGCTGGAGCGGTAGCGCGGACGCAGCCCCGCCCGGCGACACCCCATGCTAGAAATCCGAAACCTCGTCAAGGTCTAACCCAGACCCGTCGCCGCGCTGCAGTGCGTCTCGCTAGAAGTTCCGCGAGGCAGTCGGGCGTCTGTCCGACGACCGCAGGAGGATTCCAACAATATACCCCGTGCTCTCTCTCAGATTCCAGGGTTCCGCGGTTCCAGACTGCTGGTCGTGACGGGGCGGACCGACTCTGGCTGCTCACCGCGTCAGCCCATAGAGCCGGACACCCTCACGACCGAACTCGTCCTTGTGGATCCCCAGGATGTAGTCATCGCCCACCTCGAGCAGAAAGAACCCCGGAGGCGTCCGCAACTCGGCGATCGGGGAACCGTCACGATCGACGACCCGCCAGAGGGCGCCACCGTCCAGACGGCGATGAATCCTCGGATGGATCACTTCCTCCGCAAACACCACCGGTTCCTTCAGGGGCGGATACGCCATCACCCAGACCCGGTCCTCGGGTGCAGCCACAAGTCGTGCGTAGCGAGGATAGTAATCCGGATAAACTAGCGTCCAGCTCAAGGTCATACTTTGCCCTGGCCTCGTGAAGACCTCCTCCCGGGACAACTCCTCCTTCGCGTCTGCGGGGACGGGAACAGGCTCGAAGGGAACGGGAAGAACCCTGATGCGCTCGCCGGTGAAGCTCGTCGCGAGGATGGTGTCCGAGCCGGTGTCGCCGAGATAGATGCGGTCGTGCCCGATCCCGTAGACCCGGTTCCTCGGATAGGCGCGCACGGTCTCGGGATCGGAGGTCCTCTCATAAGCGGGCAGCTCAGCGATCGTATCGAAGGCTTCTGTTGCAGGGACGAATCGACCGACCACCATCGGTTGGCGCGCCT
>JAGWBQ010000025.1:54802-57376 GCA_021295815.1 Gemmatimonadota bacterium
CCCAGCACGATCGAACCATCGGGAACCAGGCGTTGGCGACCCTCGATCGTCCGGCAATGTCCAGACGGCGGCAAACGGTATCGGCTCGAGCTGGCGTACCGGCCATCGGGCCCGAATCGAGTGATCCCCGACCGCGAGGAAAGCACAAGGACCGAGTCCCCGGGAGTGCGGGCGAGTCGCTGCAACGACCCCACGAATTCGCCTGGACCTCCGCCCTCGCCCCCGACGTCGAAGAGGTGGGTCCCCTCCGGATCGTAGTACTTCAGCTCCGAAGTGCTTTCGTTCGCGACGACGATGCGGCCATCGCCCAGACGTGTCGCTCCGGTGACCCAGTGGAGAAGGTAGCCCTCCCGTTCGTCGGCCCCCCCGATGATGACGGTGGGCTCGTCGGAGAGGGTCCAGCTGGCTCTCGCGTCCTGCGGGCCGGGAGCCGTGTCGCCGCCGCATGCTGTGCCGGCAAGCAGGGTCGCGAGCATGGCCGGCGCCACTACTGCGTGCCGGTGGACGCCGGCGGCGAGGAGCAGGAGCACACGCACGCCGTGTCTGTTGCGATTCATCTTCATGCGGCATGCCTCTCATCGACGGGATTGAAGTCCGAAGGGTCGCCCCCGGGGCCGTACTCCGCGCCGAACGACACGAGCACCTCCCGTCCGTCGACGATGTGGAGCGGCTGGGCAGGTTGCGACACGGGGGGCCTCCCTATCCGGTGGTCAGTTTCTCCGACCCTACTAAGAGCGGTGGATGCTTCGGAGTTTCAATCGCGAAGCTCCGGTTTCGGTCCAAGGAACCTGTCGAGGGACGAGAAGCGGTTTTCGCAACTTGCTCACCGTGGGGTCCCTTTGCCTCCGCTGAAACCCGCATGCGTCGACACCTGTAACCGTCACTGTCCAACCCACGACTCTCCGCCGGGGTCCATACATGCCCATCATCGAGACCCGCGATCTCAGCAAGCGCTACGGCACGCGCCCCGACAAGTCCGTCCTGGCGGTCGACCAGGTGTCGTTCGTCGTCGAAGAGGGTCAGGTGTTCGGCTTCCTGGGTCCGAACGGCAGCGGAAAGACCACCACCATCGGGATGCTGGTGGGCATCATCAATCCAACCGGCGGCAGCTTCCGGCTCTTCGGCGCCTCCGATGCGAAGGGGCTGCTGGCGGCTCGCACACGCGTCGGCGCCACCCTCGAGACGCCCAACTTCTATCCGTACATGCGCGGTCGCGACAATCTCCGCGTCGCCGCCGCGATCAAGGGAGTGGGACGTTCGCGCATTAGGGAATGCCTGGAGCTGGTCGGTCTGGCCGACCGCGCCAGGCATCGCTTCAGCACCTATTCGCTCGGCATGAAGCAGCGTCTGGCCCTCGCGGCCACGATGCTCGGCGACCCGGAGCTGATCATCCTGGACGAGCCCGCCAACGGTCTGGACCCCCAGGGCATGCGTGAAATCCGCGAGATCATTCGCATTCTGGCCGGCCGCGGCAAGACGATCTTCCTTTCGAGCCACCTGCTGTCGGAGGTCGAACGCACCTGCACCCATGTCGCCATCGTGCGCAAGGGGAGGATCATGGTGCAGGGTACGGTGGACGAAGTGGTGAGCGAGGGCACGTCGGCGCTGCTGCGTGCCGAGGACGAAGATGCGCTGATGGCCGCGCTTGCGGACTGCCCGGAGGTGACTTCGGTGCGCCGCACGGATGACGGGATCATCGTCGGCCTGAGCGGCGGCGACCTGGCGGGTGTGAACGGCTACCTGGCGGGACAGGGGATTCATCTGTCGTACCTGGCACCGCACCGTCAGAGCCTGGAAGACGTGTTCATCGATCTCACCGGGGGCGACTTCGAGTCGATGACGGAGATCGCGTCGTGAAGATCCTGGGCGTGCTCCTGCGGATCGAGACGCTCAAGACGGTCAAGCGTCGGACGTTCTGGGTGACGGTGGGTCTCTTCGCCGCGTTCAATGTGATTATGGCGGTAGACAACGTGAACCGCGCGCACAGGTTCCCGAGTTACTCCTACGCCCTGCCGGACAGTTGGCCGAACATTCTGGCCGGGTTGGCTTCACCGACAGGTTTTTTCATCGCCGTGCTGATTATGCGCGCGGGCGAGACGGCAAGGAGCCTCACCGAGTATTTCCCGGCGAACGTCTCGGAAGCTCTCGGAGACGATCTGGCACACTACCCGGAGATGCTCGCTTCGGTCAACGCCGACCGAGCCGGGCGGGGACTCGCGCCCCGCGAGTTTCTCGACGTCGAGGTTATGGTCATGGCGGTACTGGCCTACAGCACCATATTCCTCCTGATTTCATTCCTCAGCATGCGCAAGCGCGACCTCTAGAATCCGCGGATATACCCGCGTTTATGCGGTGCGAGGCTTCAGGACTGCTCCAATCCCAGCAACCGCACCCGCTGCATCCGGTACTGCGGGAATCCGTCCCGGTTGTAGACGGCCAAGCCAACCAGGGACGAGCGGGAGGGGTCGCTGCAGAGGCTGGCGAAGAAGCGTGGGCCGAACTCGCCACCATAGCTCGTGCTTCCCCTGGGGTTGGTGTAGAGAACGAGGTATCCCGCCGCGGCATAGAGCTGGA
>JAGWBQ010000025.1:57519-58258 GCA_021295815.1 Gemmatimonadota bacterium
GCTGGCGCGGGGTACCTCCGTCGGCGGGCATGACGAAGACGTGGGTGTGGCCGTGCGGGCGGTAGCCGACGCCGTCGGACCGGTAGCGCATCCTGTCGATCACCAAGGGCGGGGTCGTCCATTCCGCCCCTTCCGGCTCCATTGCCCGTCCGCCGTAGAGCGGCAGCGCGATCCACACCTCGGCCATCAGCCGGAGCGGAAAACGCCCTTCTCGCTGCCAGCCCGGCGCGAGCGCTGTGCCGGATGCGCAGCTGCGGCTTTGCGCGCGGGGCCTGATTCCTGTACTATGCTATCATGCCTTCCGAGTGTTCTCCGTTACGGGTTGTTCTTACAGACTCCCCGTCATCTAAGGCCTGGGCGATGCACCCCTACCCCCGGATCGCAGGATCCGGACTAACCGGAACCCCTTTGGTTCTAGGAGGAGTAACATGGCTGGAACGCTAGTCAACCGGCAATATCGACGGCTAGCCGTGAGTCTGGCCTCGCTGGTCGCTTCAGCAGACTCCGCAAGACCTCGCAAGAACAAGGTACGGGCCTGTGGTTTCCGCCCGCGCCTTGTTGTTATAGCAGTTGGCCTTGCGGCTAGCAGTTGTGCCGATCCAGATCCCACGGATAGTCCCGGGCAAGGTTCTTCCGTGATCGCTGTAACCGACTCGGGTAATGTACGACTCGTCACGGTGCCGGGTAAATGGCTTGATAGCCTCACGGAATGGACTCTCTCCGATGAGCCGTTGCTTAC
>JAGWBQ010000026.1 GCA_021295815.1 Gemmatimonadota bacterium
CCACGTGTCCGATCGTTCCCACGTTCACATGAGGCTTCGTTCGCTCGAATGTCGCCTTCGCCATCTCGATGTCTCTCCGGTTCCGGTTAAGCTTTTGAGGGTTGTCAGCTCGCCTTGGCCATGTTGCCCGAGACGATCTTCTCGGCCGCGACCTTAGGCACTTCGTCGTATTTGGCAAACTGCATGGTGTACACGGCCCGGCCCTGGCTCATTGAACGGAGGCGGGTCGAGTATCCGAACATCTCGCCGAGAGGGACGTAAGACGTCACCACCCTGGCGCCCGCGCGCTCGGAGAGATCCGCCACCCGTCCGCGACGAGACGAGATTTCGCCGATAATGTCGCCCATGTAGTCGGTCGGGGTAACCACCTCGACCTCCATGATGGGCTCGAGCAACACCGGGCTGCCACGCACGATCGCCGCGCGGAGAGCCATGGAGCCTGCGACCTTGAACGCCATCTCGCTCGAATCCACATCGTGGTAGGATCCGTCGACGAGCTCGACGCGCACGTCGATGATCGGGTATCCGGCGAGCGTGCCGGAGTCGAGCGAGGCTCGCACGCCGGCCTCGACCGAACCGATGTACTCCTTAGGGATCGCGCCGCCCACGATCTTGTTCTCGAAGCTGAAGCCCGAGCCCGGCTCGCCCGGCTCGATGTTGATGACGACATGTCCGTACTGTCCGCGGCCGCCGGTCTGGCGCACGAAGCGTCCCTGCACTTTCTCGGCCCGTCGCCGGATGGTCTCGCGGTAGGCGACCTGGGGCTGTCCGATGTTCGCGGTGACGCCGAATTCGCGACGGAGCCTGTCGACGATGATCTCCAGGTGAAGCTCGCCCATCCCGGAGATGACGGTCTGGTTGGTCTCGGGATCCGTTATCACGCGGAAGGTGGGATCCTCGTCCGCAAGCTTGCCCAGACCGATGGAGAGCTTGTCCTGATCGGCCCTGGTCCTGGGCTCGATCGCCACCGAGATGACGGGCTCCGGGAAGTTCATGGATTCGAGGACGATCGGCGCCGTTTCGATGCAAAGGGTGTCGCCGGTCTTAACCTGCTTGAGTCCGATGGCGGCGGCGATGTCGCCCGCGTACACTTCTTCCCGTTCTTCTCGCTTGTTAGCATGCATCTGGAGTATCCGACCCACGCGCTCACGCCTGTCTCCACTGGCGTTGTAGACGTAGCTGCCGGCAGGAAGCGAGCCCGAGTAGACCCGGAAGAAGGTCAGCTTGCCCACGTAGGGATCGGTCGCGATCTTGAAGGCCAGCGCCGAAAAAGGCGCGTCGTCGTCCGCTTCGCGCGACTCGAAGGTCTCGGTCTTGTGCGGCAGGTGGCCCCGAATCGCCGCCACGTCGGTCGGCGACGGCAGATAGTCGATGACGCCGTCGAGCAGGCGCTGCACGCCCTTGTTCCTGAAAGCCGATCCGCAAAAGACAGGGAAGAGATCACCGGCGATGGTCGCGGAGCGCACGGCCTGACGCAGCTCGTCGGCGGTGAGCTCGTCTCCCCCCAGGTACTTCTCGAGAAGGTCGTCGTCGTGTTCGGCAGCCGCCTCGGTGAGTGCGTCGCGGAGCTCGTCGACCTGCTCCCTCAGGGCGTCCGGGACGGCGGCTTCCTCGTAGCGGGCCCCGAGCTCCTCGCGGTAGACTATCGCCTTGCGCTCGATGATGTCGACCATGCCGGTGAAGAGCTCGCCTTCACCCAACGGGAGGTGAACCGGGTGCGCGTTGGCGCCGAGTCTTTCGCGCATGGTGTTGACCGCAGCTCTGAAGTCCGCACCCACGCGATCCATCTTGTTGACGAAAGCGATGCGCGGCACTCCGTAGCGATCGGCCTGCCTCCACACCGTCTCGGATTGGGGCTCGACTCCGCCCACCGCGCAGAAGACCGCAACCGCGCCGTCGAGGACCCGCAGCGAGCGCTCGACCTCGGCCGTGAAGTCGACATGGCCGGGGGTATCGATGATGTTGATCCGGAACTCGCTGTCGTCCCGCAGCCAGTGGCAGGTCGTAGCCGCCGAGGTGATGGTGATGCCGCGCTCCTGCTCCTGCTCCATCCAGTCCATCGTGGCAGCGCCTTCGTGCACCTCTCCCATCCGGTGCAGCCGTCCTGTGTAAAAGAGGATGCGCTCGGTGGTCGTGGTCTTGCCCGCATCGATGTGGGCCATGATGCCGATGTTTCGCAGGTGCGAAAGTGGCGTCTTTCTAGACATCGGTCTTCGCTTCTTTCTCTAGTTGGTGTGGCGTTCCCGAGCTTCCGCTCGGGGTTGAACGAAAAAGAGCGCGGTCCGTGCTTTCGCCGCGCTCCTTCCGAATCGGAGAGGGCCGATCTCTCGGAGAGGACGGCCATCGCGTACGCTCGTTTGTCGGTGGGGGCGGGGCCCCTAGTAATTAATGGCGCTTACCAGCGGTAGTGCGCGAAGGCCTTGTTCGCCTCCGCCATCCTGTGGGTGTCTTCCTTCTTCTTTACGGTGCTGCCTTCGCCCCGACTCGCTGCCAGAAGTTCGGCGGCCAGACGATGAGACATGGTCTTCTCGGAGCGCCTGCGGGCGAAGTCGATGAGCCAGCGTATGGCGAGAGCCGACCTGCGCTCGGGCCGCACTTCGACCGGCACCTGGTATGTGGCTCCGCCGACCCTGCGACTTCTGACCTCGATAGCGGGTTTGGCGTTCGAAAGCGCCCGCTCGAACACCTGGATGCCGGGCTGGCCGGCTCGGGTGCCCAAGGTGCTGATGGCGTCGTAGAAGATGCGCTCGGCAAGCGACTTCTTCCCGTCCACCATTAGGCTGTTGATGAACTTCGTCACGGTGGCCGAACCGTAGCGGGGGTCCGGCATGATGGTTCTGCGCTCGGCGGCTGACCTTCGGCTCATCGGTCCTCCCTACTTGGGCCGCTTGGCGCCGTACTTCGACCGGCCCTGGCGGCGGTCGGAGACGCCGGAAGCGTCGAGGGTGCCGCGGATGACGTGGTAGCGCACGCCGGGCAGATCCCTCACTCTGCCGCCGCGGATTAGGACGATGGAGTGCTCCTGAAGGTTGTGGCCTTCGCCCCCGATGTACGCCGTGACCTCGAACCCGCTGGTCAACCGCACGCGGGCCACCTTGCGGAGGGCCGAGTTGGGCTTCTTGGGGGTCGTGGTATACACGCGCGTGCACACGCCTCTTTTCTGCGGGTTGCCTTGGAGGGCCGGACGCTTGTTCTTCTTCCGGATCTCCTTGCGACCCTTGCGCACGAGCTGGTTGATGGTCGGCATGAGGGTTCGGCTCTTTCCATGCTCCCGGAGGTGTCCACGGATCCGCGTGAGCCGATCTGCTCATCCGGTCCGTGGGTAGCAAGCCAAGTTAGCGGAGTTTCGCCGGGAGGGGAAGGGGGTTTGCCCTAAGCCCGGACAGCCCCTAGCGAAACTCGCACGAGCATCGAGAGCGCGTAACACCCTCTGGCGGCGCGATGAGTTACGGACAGCCCCGGTATTCGCCCGAAGAGCGCACCGAGCCCGGCGTCCCTGCGCGAATGCGGCGTCGCACTGTCGCAGGAGGCTTCTTACACGGGCCGCTAGGAAGGCTTGCGCGCCAGGAAGCAGTAGAGCGGAGTGAAGATGCCGGTTGCACCGCCTGCCACGTAGGCTTCCGCGGTTCGGTCCATGAATCTGACGACGCTCGAGGCGCCGCGCGGGAACACTCCCACCAGCTCGGCCAGCTTGGATCCGGCGAAGATCGCCTTGCGGCCCATCGGCGCGCGGCGCAGAAGACCGCTCGGAGTATCTTGGCGTCTCTGGAGGGGCCGGTACCACGGAGTGCCTCCGGCGTCGCCGACGACGCCCAGGTCGGTCGCTTCGATGACCTGGAAGCCTGCCGACTGGAGATCCCGATTCACTCCTTCCATCGTCTCGATGTGCTTGAGCGCTATGCCGCGCATCAGTTCCCGCTTGATGATGCGGTGGCGTTCGTCGTTCGGATCGAATTCGTCGGTCAGGCACATCTCCTGGCCCCAAAAGAGGGCCCCGGGCTTCAATACGCGGTAGATCTCGGAGAAGGCATCCGCCTTGTCCGGGGCATGGCAGGTGGATTCGATCGCGTAGCCACGATCGAAAGTGTCGTCCGCGATGGAGCTCATGTCCATGAAGCTGCAGGCGACGAAGTCGACCATGTGGTCGACGCCGGCCTCGGCGCTCAACGATCTCGCCTTGCCGATCTGGATTTCGTTGGTGTTGATTCCGACCACGCTCGCCCCGGTCTCAGCTACGACGCGGCGCATCGGACCGCCGATGCCGCAGCCGACGTCGATCAGCGTCATGCCTGGGCGTATCTCCAGCTTGGATATCATCCGACGCTGATGCCGGACCTTGGACTCCTCCACGCTCTCCTCCGGCGAGAGCGGCGCGAAGTGAAGGGATTCGCCCCACCCCCACACCATGAACTCACCGCAGAGGTCGTAGTACTCCTTGACGGTTTCAGTGTGATCGTAGTCGGTCGCGTCGTTCCCTGACGACGCCCTCCCGATCCATCCCTCGAATTTCCGCGTGCGACGCGAGACGTCCGATCCACGATACGAGGCCTTCAGCCCCTTGGACAGTTCTCTCATATTCATGGCGACCTTCCTCGGTGTTCGCGACCGCCATGACCGCTGCGGCTTTATTGTCGCAGTTCGCGGATGAGTCGCAGTTTGCGGATGATTCAGTGGCCGGCGTCCTATCTCCAACCTAGGGTGGAGCCGTCGGTTTCGCCAGAAAGAGAACGCCGACATCGGCGGCGAGGCCGTTAGGAGGACTGGTTGGCTGGCGCTTCAAATTGAAAGCACCTCCTTACTCGCTTCCCCCTCGACGATTTCCAGGGCCTCGTCGGTTCGGTCCGTGGCCGCGTCGAAGAGCGCCATGGGGTCGTCGGCCATCCCGTCGAAGAGGGGTTCGATATCCTCGTCGTAGAGATCCTGCGAGACCAGGAATTCGACCTCCTCGTCCTTGTGCATCCCGGTTCCGGCCGGGACGAGCTGGCCGATGATGATGTTCTCCTTCAACCCCTTCAGGATGTCGCGGTCTCCCCGAAGCGCGGCGTTCGTGAGCACCTTGGTCGTCTCCTGGAAGGAGGCGGACGATATGAAGGAGTCGGTGGTGAGCGCCGCCTTCGTGATCCCGAGCAGAAGGGGTTCGGTGACGGCCGGACGCGGCTTGCGTTCCTCCGCCCTCGCCTGTTCCCTGACGCGCCGGTTCACCTCGCGAATGCGGGTCAGGTCGTAGGAATCGCCCTCCAGAAGCTCGGTCTCGCCGGGGTCGTTGACCTTCACCCGACGCAGCATCTGGCGCACGATCACGGCGATGTGCTTCTCGTTGATCTTCACGCCCTGGAGCCGGTAGACGTCCAGAACCTCGCGCAGGATGTATTCCTGCACCCGCCGCCTGCCGTTCGAGAGCTTGAGCAGGTCGTGGGGATCGATCGAGCCTTCGCTCAGTCGATCGCCCTCCTTGACCCAATCGCCCTGCTGAACCCGCAGGTGCTTGCCGACGGGAACCTGGTAGGTCTCGCTGTGGCCCATTTCGGACCAGACGATCACCTCGCGCTTGTTGCGCTTGATCTCTCCGAACTCGACCCGACCGTCGATCCTGGTGATCACGGCCGGATCCTTCGGCCTGCGGCCCTCGAAGAGCTCCGTGACCCGGGGCAGACCGCCGGTGATGTCGCGAGTCTTGAACTCTTCCCGCGAGAACCTGGCGAGAACCTGCCCGGCTTCGACCTTCTCCCTGTCCATGACCTTGCCGTCGAGCAGGGAGCGCTCCGGCGGATGGAGCTCGCCGACCTTGGGGCGTACCACGATTCTCGTCTCCTCGATATCGAGGACGCCGCCCTCGCGCACCACCACCGGGTTCGCGAACGGATCCGTCTCGAAGAGCGTCTCGGCCCGCTTGACCTCAGTGCCGTCCTCGACACGCACTATCGAGCCCAAGGGCAGCCGCACCACCTCGACGCCCGTGCTCGGCTCGGCTGCCTCACCTTCGGCCGGGACGATCCTGAGGCAACCGCCGGGGGCGACCACGGTGCTTCGGTCTTCGGCGGCGCCGGCGTTCTTCACGGTTTCCACGGCATCCGGATCGTGGGTGAAGCCACCGGCGTCGTCGTAGGATCCGAATTCGACGAGTCCGTTCATCCTGGAGCGGTAGGGCTTAAGCTTCTTGTTGATCGTGAAGGCGAGCGTCGCGCCCGTCTCGACCTTGTCGCCCTCCTTCACCACCAGACCGTCCCCGTAGCGGAGGGTGAACGAGCTGATGGTGCGCACCACCTCGCCGTCCTCGTCCAGAGCTACGACAGTCACCTTCTGGCTTCGCGATCCGCTCTCCGCGGCCTTGGTCTTGCTAGTAATCTTCAGGATGCCGGCCCCGTCGGTGCGCAGATCCTCCACACCCTCGAGCCGCACGATACCGTCCTCCCTGGCCAAGAGGGGCGCCTTCTCCGGGTTCCACCGGTAGAGACGATCCCCCGGAGCTACCTGCTGCCCGTTCTCCACGAGCATTGTCGCGCCCTCGGGCACCCTGTGTTCCTCGACGGTCTCTGCGTTGGACTCCGAACGGACGACAACGGTGGCCTCTCGCGCCTTGGTCTTCAGGGCGTTGAGGGCGACACGCAATCCGTCGGTTGAGCGTGTCACGGCATTCAGGTATCTGAAGTCCACCTTACCCTCGATCTGAGCGACCCCGCGCACCTCGGCGACCGCGTATCCCGCCTCGACCTCCTGCCCGTCCGCCGCCAGAAGCTCCGCACCCGGCGGAACGGTCACCTCGTCCAGCGCCTCGTCAGCCACGGTGTAGATGACCGGGTGCAGGGTCAGATGGTCCTTCTCCGCCACTTCGTGATAAAGTATCTCGTCCCGCGGCGCGGGGGGCGGGCGATGGCGGATGATCGTCCTCTGTTCACGAAGGGTCGCGCGGTCGATGTCCTTGCGCACCGTCTTCCCTTCCTCCACGTGGAAAAGCTTGAGCACGCCCTTTTTCTCGGCGATGAAGAGACGGTGGTACGGGTCCCATCGATAGAGAAGCTGGCCCGCGCGCACCTCCTGACCGTGAGCGACGTGCACGGTGGCGCCGTAGGGCAGCGGGTAGCTCTCCTCGCGGAGCTCGACGCGGATGCGTCCGCCGTCGTAGAAAACGACCGCCGGCTTGGTCTTGCGATGACAGAGGTCGATCATGGTGCCGGCCTTGATCTTCGCCCCGTCCTTGACGGCGGGCCGAGTTCCCGCCGGGATCGGGATCTCCTGTCTTCCGTCCTCACCTTCTATGAGCACCGACTCGCTCTCTTCCTCCTCCCCGAGCCGACGGACGCGGCCATCGACCTTGACCTTGACCCGGTAGACGGGACCACCGGGCGCCACCGTGTCGCCGTCCTCGACGGCGACCTCGGTTCCTTCGGTAACCGGGATCTCGGCGCTGAGACTGGTGACGAGCAGCTCGGAGTCGTTGGAAAGCACCACCTTCTCGTCCTGGTCTTCCTGCTCGGGCAGGAACCTGGCGTTGCTCAGCCGTACCGTCCCTTCCTGCCTTGCCGCCTGATCCGGCTGCTCACCGATTCGGGCGGCCGTGCCTCCGATGTGGAACGTGCGCAGAGTGAGCTGGGTGCCGGGCTCGCCGATCGACTGCGCGGCTATGATCCCGACGGCCTCTCCGAGGTCGATCTGCTCCATGGTCGCGAGATTGCGTCCGTAGCACTCGCTGCAGACACCCTTGGCGGCGTCGCAGGTGAGGACCGAACGGACGGTCACCTTCTCGATCCCCGCAGCCTGCACCTGTTCGGCCTTCTCCTCCGATATCAGCTCGCCGGGACGCAGGAGTATCTCGCCGCTGAACGGATCCGTGACCGAGTAGTCGTCTTCCCGCTCCGGGTCACCTGCGACGACGCTTCCCGTGATGCGTTCGGCAAGGGAGTCGATGATCTCCTCGCCGTCCTTGTAGGCTTCGGTCTCGATGCCCAGCACGGTGCCGCAGTCGTCCTCCGACACCGTCACGTCCTGCGCCACGTCCACGAGCCTGCGGGTGAGGTAGCCGGCGTCGGCGGTCTTGAGCGCGGTGTCGGCCAGTCCTTTGCGGGCTCCGTGGGTCGATAGGAAGTACTCAACCACCGTGAGCCCCTCTCGGAAGTTGGAGCGGATGGGCGTCTCGATGATCTCGCCCATGCCGCCGGTAAGCTTCTTCTGAGGCTTCGCCATCAGGCCGCGCATGCCCGCGAGCTGACGCATCTGGTCGAGATTGCCTCGCGCGCCCGACTTCCGCATCATGTGTACCGGATTGAAGCCGTCCCGCGACTCCTCCTGGTCGCGCGCCATCTGTTCGCCGAGGTCGTTGTTGGCGTGCGTCCAGGTGTCGATCACCTTGTTGTAGCGCTCGCCGTCGGAGACGAAACCCGCGTCGTAGGCCCGCTGGAAGCGGCCCACCCTCTGATCGGCCTCCTTGAGAATGCCCACCTTCTCCTTGGGCACTTCGAGGTCGGTGATGCCGATGCTCACTCCGCCCATGGTGGCGTAGCGGAAGCCGAGCTCCTTGAGTTCGTCCAGGAACGCGGTGGTACGCTCGTGCTCCGACTTGAGGAGCACGTCGTAGATGACGTTGGTGAGCTCCTTCTTGCCGAACGTGGTGTTCTGGAACCCGAGCTCGTCCGGCACGATCGCGTTGAAAAGCACCCTTCCCACCGTGGTCATGAACCAAGTGAAGGTACCTGCTTCTTCCCCGATCGGGTGGCGGAAGAGATACCAGATCGGCGTGATGTGCTCCACATGGCCCTCGACCAGCGCCATCTCCACCTCGGCGTAGGACGCGAAGCGCTTGGCGTTCTTGTAAATGTCGGCGAGCTGTTCGGGCACCTCGTCGACTGTGTTGTCGCTCCGGCCGAAACGCACCGGCGCGGTTCCCTGCTCCGAATTCACGAGGCCGCCCGTGCCCTCGAGATCGGCGATCCGCTTACCGGGGTTCGTGAGATAGTAGGAGCCGACCACCATGTCCTGGCTGGGTGTCGTGATCGGGCGTCCGTTGGCCGGAAGCAGGAGGTTGTTGGCGGAGAGCATGAGCACCCGCGCCTCCACCTGCGCCTCGTAGGAAAGCGGAACGTGCACCGCCATCTGGTCGCCGTCGAAGTCGGCGTTGAACGCCGCGCACACCAACGGATGCAGGCGGATGGCCTTGCCTTCCACCAGCACCGGCTCGAAGGCCTGGATGCTCAGACGGTGAAGCGTCGGCGCCCGATTCAGAAGAACGGGGTGGTCGCTGATGATGTCCTCGAGCACTTCGTATACCTTCGGGTGCTGGTCCTCGACGATCTTCTTCGCCCGCTTGACCGTCTCGGCCTCGCCCCTGCGCTCGAGCTCGTGAATGATGAAGGGCTTGAAGAGTTCGACCGCCATCGTCTTGGGCAAACCGCACTGGTGCAGACCGAGTTCGGGGCCGACCACGATGACCGAACGCCCGGAGTAGTCCACGCGCTTGCCCAGGAGGTTCTGGCGGAAACGCCCCTGCTTGCCTTTGAGCATGTCCGAAAGGGACTTGAGCGGTCGCGAACCCCTTCCCTTGATCGCCTTGCCCCGACGTCCGTTGTCGAAGAGGGCGTCCACGGACTCCTGGAGCATGCGCTTCTCGTTGCGCAGAATGACCTCGGGCGCACCCATCCCCATGAGCTTCTTCAGCCGGTTGTTCCGGTTGATGACGCGGCGATAGAGGTCGTTGAGGTCGGAGGTGGCGAAACGACCGCCGTCGAGCGGCACAAGCGGACGCAGGTCGGGCGGGATGACAGGTATGACATCCATCACCAGCCACTCGGGCTTGTTGCGCTGATCGGGCGAGGAACCCGAGTTGCGGATGGCTTCGACCACCTTGAGCCGCTTGAGCTTCTTGCGGCGACGGTGCTGCGAGGTCTCGTTCTCGATCTCCTCCCTGAGCGACTTGGCCAGACGGTCTATGCCCTTGCCGTCCGAATTCCGGTAGCGAATCGCGCGCTTGGGCCCGTCGAGCTGCTTGAGAAGGATGCGTACCGCCTCGGCACCCGTCTCGGCCCTGAATTCCTCGTCGCCGGCGTTGCGGGCGTTGACCTGCAGATCGTAAAGGGCGTCGTCGTCGAGCAGCTCCATGTACGCGACCTTCTGCCTGCCCGGATTGACGACCACATAGTCCGAGTAGTAGATCACGCGCTCGAGGTTCTTGAGCGTCATGTCCAGGAGGTTGCCCAGCGGGCTCGGCAGAGCCTTGAAGAACCAGAGATGGACGATGGGCACGGCCAGTTCGATGTGGCCCATGCGCTCGCGCCGCACGCGCGAAAGCGTGACTTCGACTCCGCAGCGGTCGCATATGCGGCCTCGGTAGCGAATGCGCTTGAACTTGCCGCAGTGGCACTCCCAGTCGCGCGAAGGGCCGAAGATGCGCTCGCAGAAGAGCGCGTCGTGTTCCGGCTTGTACGAGCGGTAGTTGATGGTCTCGGGCTTCACGATCTCGCCGTGCGACCAGTCCCTGATCTCCCCAGGAGACGCGATCCGCATCTGGATGTAGTCGAACCCGATGAGGCGGGCCGTCCTTCGGAGTCCGAGAGCGTCGGCTCCTCCCTGAGGGGGAGTGCGCTGACTGCCGCCGTGTCTTGGAAAATCGATCACCCTTACTCCTCGCCCACTTGGACGTTGAGGCCGAGAGCCTGAAGCTCCTTGACCAGAACATTGAACGACTCGGGTACTCCGGGCCTGGGAAGATTCTCGCCCTTGACGATGGCTTCGTAGACCTTGGAGCGCCCCATCACGTCGTCCGACTTGACAGTGAGAATTTCGCGCAGCGTGTGCGAAGCCCCATAGGCCTCCAGAGCCCAGACCTCCATCTCACCGAAACGCTGACCGCCGAACTGAGCCTTACCGGCAAGCGGCTGCTGCGTGACGAGCGAGTAGGGACCGATGGAGCGCGCGTGGATCTTGTCATCGACCAGATGGCTCAGCTTGAGCATGTACACCGAGCCTACGGTGACCGGGAAGTCCAGACGAGAGCCGCTGCGCCCGTCGCGGAGCCACACCTTGCCCTCCGGGAGGAGATCGGCGTAGGTGATGAGCTCGACGATCGCATCGTCCAGACCGCCGAACTCGGGCCCGGAGGCTTCCAGGGAGCTGACCTTGGGGAAGAGCTCCTCGACCGGGGTTCCCTTCAGCTCGGCGATCTCGCCGGCGGCGTTCCGACAGAAATCTCGGATTCGCACCAAGAGCGCGGTCTCCTGCTTTCGGTGCTCGCGCTCGAGACTCTCCTCGAAACTCTCCTCGTCCTCCGGCGCCTGCCCATCGCCGAGCTCGACGGAACCGGGGCCGAGAAGGTCCCGGTACGCGTCGAAAGGCTGACCGATGCCTCTGAGCGCCCCGCGCGCCCCGTTCCTCTCGGCCGCGGAGTGGAGCACCGGAAGTCGTCCGGCCATGCGCGCCAAGACCGTGAGGTCGCCCAGGTCGGTCGGCAGGACGTCGGCTTCGAAGCCGTGCGAATCGGCTAGCCACTTGAGGCCCGCGAGCTTCATCAGCAGACCCACCTCGTTCTCGGACGCTCCCTGGAAGACCGGCGTCTTAGCCGTGAAGCCCAGCACCCGGCAGGCCCAGCCCAAGTGGGCTTCGAGCACCTGCCCGAGATTCATTCGGGAGGGGACGCCGAGCGGGTTGAGCACGATCTCGACCGAAGTGCCGTCGGGAAGGAAAGGCATGTCCTCCTCAGGGGCGATCCGGGCGATGATACCCTTGTTGCCGTGACGTCCCGCCATCTTGTCGCCTACCGAGATCTTGCGCTTCTCGGCGACGAATATCTTGACAAGCTGGATCACGCCCGGCGGCAGTTCGTCCGGCTCGAAGACCTTGTCGATTTCCTCCTCGGTGGACTGCTTCACCCGATGGATGCGCTTTGTGCTCTCCTCCACCACCGCCCGGATGCGATCGTTCGAAGCCGTTCGCTTGACCTTGAGAGCGTCGAGATCGATGTCCTGGAAATCGAGCTCCTGGACGTCCTGGCTGGTGAAGACCGTCCCCTCTTCCACGATGGGTTCGACCAACCCCTTGCGCAGAACCAGGCTTGCGGTCTCTCCCTTGAGAATGGCGCGCAGCTCGTTGTCGCGCTCGGCCATCACCCGATCCACCTCCTGACGCTCGCGCTCGCGGAGTCGTCCGATGCGCTGTCCGTACTCGCGCTCCAGCAGCGGATCGTCCGGATGGCGAGAGAAGACCTTGACGTCGATCACGGTGCCGGTCATGCCCGGAGGCACCCTGAGCGACGAATCCTTCACGTCCTTGGCCTTCTCGCCGAAGATCGCGGTGAGAAGCTTTTCTTCCGGCGACAGCTCGGTCTCGCCCTTCGGGGTGATCTTGCCGCAGAGTATGTCGCCGTGCTTGACGCGGGCGCCGACCCGCACTATCCCGCGCTCGTCTAGGTCGCCGATCGCCTCGTCGGTCACGTTGGGGAGCTCGACGGTGATCTCCTCCATCCCGCGCTTGGTGTCCCTCACCTGGAGCTCCAGCTCCTGGATGTGGATGGAGGTGAAGACGTCGTCCTTGACCAGCTTTTCGCTGATGACGATGGCGTCCTCGAAGTTGTAGCCGTACCAGGGCAGGAAGGCCACGGTCACGTTCCGACCCAGTGCGAGCTCGCCCGAATCGGTGCTGGAACCGTCCGCGATCACCTGGCCTTCCTCCACCTGGTCGCCGATCGCGACGAGGGGGCGCTGATTGATGGCGGTGTCCTGGTTGGTGCGCCAGAACTTTCTGAGGACGTAGCGATCGAAGCGCTCGAGTCGAGCCAGAGGGGCGTCCCGCTTGCGGCGGCGCTTGTAGCCCCGGTCGATCTGGATCTCGTCGGCGGTGACTTCCACGACCTTGCCTGCAGAACGGGCCTTGATCACCGAGCGGGAATCGCGGGCCACCCGCGCCTCGAGTCCGGTGCCCACGAGAGGCGCGTCCGTATGGAGAAGGGGCACGGCCTGGCGTTGCATGTTCGAGCCCATGAGGGCGCGGTTGGCATCGTCGTGCTCCAGGAACGGAATAAGGGCGGCGGCGGCCGAAACAAGTTGGGTCGGCGCGACATCCATGTAGTCGATCTCGTCCGGTTGCAGCATGCGATAGTCCGCCTTCTGCCGGCAGAGAACCGTGGGGTTGCGGAAACTTCCGTCGGAGCGAAGCGGGGCGTTGGCCTGCGCGATGGCCACGAAGCGACGCTCGCCGTCGGCGTCCACGACCTCGCGCTCCTCCTCGTAGGCGGAGAGCCACTCGATGTCGTCGGTGACCTGTCCGTCGACCACTCGCCGATAAGGGGTCTCGATGAAACCCATGTCGTTGACGCTGGCGTGCGTGGCCAGCGAGGCGATCAGCCCGATGTTCGGGCCTTCGGGAGTCTCGACCGGACACATGCGGCCGTAGTGCGAATAGTGGACGTCCCGAACCTCGAACCCGGCGCGCTCGCGAGTGAGGCCTCCCGGGCCTAGCGCCGAAAGCCGACGCTTGTGGGTCACCTCGGCGAGCGGGTTGGTCTGGTCCATGAACTGGCTGAGCTGCGACGAGCCGAAGAAAGCTTTGACCACGGCGTCCACCGTGCGCGCGTTGACAAGGTTGTCGATGTTGATCTTGTCGGGATCGTTCTTCGACGTCATCCGCTCCTTTACGAGTCGCACCATGCGCGAGAGACCGACGGAGAACTGATTGGCGATGAGCTCGCCGACGGTGCGCACGCGTCGGTTGCCGAGGTGGTCGATGTCGTCGGGAGCGCCCCTGCCCTCGTTGTAGTCCACGAGCCGGTGCAAAATGGCGACGAGATCGTCGATCGAGAGCACGCCCTGGTCGCTTTCGGCGTCCGTGCCGAGCCGCAGGTTGGCCTTGTAGCGCCCGACTCTGCCCAAGTCGTAGCGTGTCTTGGAGAAAAGGGCGCGGTTCAGCACCTCGCGGGCGGTCTTGACGTTTGGGGCCTCACCCGGGCGAAGGAGCTTGTAAATCTCGAAGAGCGCATCCTCCTCCGATCTGGTCGGGTCCTTTTCCAGGGTGTTGAGGATGAGCTTCGAGTAGTCGCGATCAGGCGCGTAGATCGAAAGCGAGACCACGTCGGCATTGAGGATGGTGGTGATCACTCCGTCGTCCACGACGGCGTCCTTGGCCACCAGGATCTCCCCGGTCTCGGGGTCGGCCACATCTACCGCGATCTCCTTGCCCCGGAGATTCTTGAGCCGCTCGTGCCAGATGTCGTCGGCCGCGTCGGACTTGCGCACCACATCGTAGGGGGCGAATACGGCGATCCCCTTCAGCTCGGCGACCTCCTCCTCGGTCTTAGCCGCGAGACCGCAACGCAGCATGTCCTTAATGAGGTCTCCGCCGATGCGGTCGCCCGCGCGAGCCAGCCGGTTCGCTTCCCGGGTACCGTCGCCCGCTCCGTCGTCCGCGTCCCCGCCGGGAACCTCGACATCCTGCGCCAACAACCTGCCGATCAGGTTCTCTTCAAGCGGGGGTACGCTGCGCTCGGCATAGAAGAGTCCCAGCACCTCGGGATCGGTGCCGTGGCCGCGCGCCCTCAGCAGCGCGGTGGCGGGAAACTTCTTCTTCTTGTCGATGTGCACGTAGCACACATCGTTGATGTCGGTGGTGAACTCCAGCCAGGAGCCGCGGAAAGGGATGATCCTAGCACTGTGGAGCCGGGTCCGGTTCGCGTGGATCTTCTCCTCGAAGACGACGCCGGGCGAACGGTGGAGCTGGTTCACGATGACCCGCTCCGACCCGTTGATCACGAAGGTGCCCATGTCGGTGAGAATCGGAAGCTCGCCCAGATAGACGTCCTTGTCGACGTAGTGCCGCATCCGCCGCCTTTTCTTCGCAGCGGCCTTGCCGGAGGTACCCGGCGGCAGATCGTAGACGATAAGACGCAGGGACGCCTTGACCGGAGCCGAGTAGGTCATGTCCCGTTCGATGCACTCCTCCACCGAATACTTGGGCTCGTCGAGCCCAACCGAGCGGTACTCCAGGGTGAGGGCGCCGGTCATGTCCTCCACCGGGAAGTGCTCCCGAAACACCCGATCAAGCCCGAAGTCCCAGTGGTCCTCCGGATTCTCAACGTCCTTCCCGACGAGCCTGTCGAACGAGTTGCGCTGGACTCCGAGCAAGTCCGGCATCTCCATGGGAGACGTGAGCTTGCCGAAGTTGAGAATCGGCCTCTTGTCCATGCGAACGGTCATCTGTTTCTCACTGGGGACACGCAAGCGCCGCAACCCGGGTATGGCCGGCGCAGGTCAGTGTCTGGAGCGTAACATGTGGGCGCGGCGACGCCCCCTTCGGCACCGGTACCGCCGAGGTACCGCCACCGAGGGGCGTCGCCGCGCCCGAGCAGATCGACGGGGCGCCTTACTTGAGCGCCACGGTTGCGCCGGCTTCCTCGAGCTTGGCCTTCATCTGCTCGGCTTCGTCCTTGGAGACGGCCTCTCTGACCGTGCCCGGCTCGTTCGCCGCGCCGTCGACAAGCGCCTTCGCCTCCTTGAGGCCGAGCGAGGTCAGCGAGCGGACGACCTTGATCACCTGGATCTTCTGGGGGCCGATCGATTCGATGATCACGTCGAACTCGGTCTTCTCCTCGGCCGCGGCCGGGTCGATGGCACCGTCGGCCGCCACGGCGACCGGGGCTGCGACGGCGGCGCTCACGTTGAACTTCTCCTTGAACGCGTCGACGAACTGTGACAGTTCGAGGACGGTCATGCCGCCGATGGCGTCCAGCAGCTCCTCTTGATTCATCGCCATTTTCTCTACTCTCCGTCTGGTGCCGACTCCGGGTCGGCGGTGTGTGGGAAGGTGCCCGGCCTCCGTTGGAACGCGGCGGCCGGATTGTCGCCGCTCTTACGCGGGATTGGCCTCGGCGCGCTGTTCGATCAGCACGTCGAGAAGACCGGCGGCCTCCTGCAGCTTGCCTTCGAGCGCGCCCGCAAGCGCTGCCATGGGGGCCTCCAGGGCACCGGCCAACTGAGCCAGCAGTGTATCGCGCGACGGCAGCTTCGCCAGCGCCTGGATCTCTTCCGGTGCGAGAAGGCTCGATTCGAGAACGCCGAGCTTGAAGACCGGTCGATCCTCGTGTTCGGTCGCGAAGTCGCTGATCGCCTTGGCCGTAGCCACGACGTCGGCATATCCGAAGGCCAGACCGGTGGGGCCGGACAGCCCCTCCGAGATGTCGGGCAGACCCGAGTCCGCGATCGAGAGCTTGACGAGGCGGTTCTTCGCCACGAGGTACTCGCCGCCGCTCCCCTTGAGCTCTCGACGCAGCTTGGTGATGTCCTTGACGTCGAGTCCCGTGAAGTCCGTCAGATAGACTGCGGGGGCCCGTTCGAAACGCTCGCGCAGAGCTTCCACCAGAACGGCCTTTTCTGTTCTGTCCATCAGACTCCCCTCCGGTAGATGTTGGGATCGATGGAGACACCCGGGCCCATGGTGCTGGACAGGGTGACGCTCTTCAGGTAGGTCCCCTTCGAGGCCGGCGGCTTGGAGCGCACGATCTGGTCCATGAAGGATTCGAGGTTTTCCTGCAACGCCTCCGCCGAAAACGACACTCTGCCGATCGGCGCGTGCACGTTGCCGGTGCGATCGACTCTGAACTCTATCTTACCGGCCTTGATCTCCTTGACCGCCCGTCCGACATCGAAGGTGACCGTGCCCGCCTTCGGCGTCGGCATCAGACCGCGGGGTCCGAGGATGCGCCCGAGCGGACCGACCTTCGACATGACGTCCGGGGTCGCGACGCAGGCGTCGAACTCGAGCCAGCCTCCCTTTATCTTGTCAACCAGTTCCAAGCCCACATGGTCGGCGCCCGCCTCGCGAGCCTCGATCTCGCGCTCGCCCTGCGTGATGACGGCGACGGTCACGGAGCGTCCGGTCCCGTTCGGAAGCACGACGGTTCCGCGCACGAGCTGATCGGCACGCCGGGGATCCACCCCGAGTCTGGTCGCGATCTCGACCGTCTCGTCAAAGCCCGCGCTGGCCATTTCCCGCACGAGGCCGATGGCCCGACCCGGAGTGCAGCGCACTCCCCGCTCCGGCAGAGTCGCCCGAGCGGCTCTGTATCTCTTGCTTTTCTTAGGCATCTTGGGTTAGCCGTGAGGGAGCCCTTCCGCGAAGCGACGGCTGGCGAAGCGCGGTACGGGCCGGAGGAGCGAAGCCTCCACGAGCGGTCCGGGAGAGATGTCCACGGGCCGCTAACCTTCGACCAGAACGCCCATGGAGCGCGCGGTGCCGGCGATCATGCGCGCGGCGGCGTCCAGGTCGGTCGCGTTCAGGTCTTCCATCTTGATCTTGGCGATATCTTCGAGCTGGGAACGGGTGATGGTTCCCACCTTGGCGCGATTCGGCTCGGCCGAACCCGATTCGAGCCGGATCGCCTGCTTGATCAGCACCGGCGCCGGCGGCGTCTTGGTGACGAAGGTGAAGGATCGGTCCGCGTAGACCGTGATCTCGACCGGCGTGGTGACTCCCTGTCGATCCTGAGTTCGCGAGTTGAAGAGCTTGCAGAACTCCATGATGTTGACGCCGTGCTGGCCCAACGCCGGACCCACGGGCGGAGCCGGATTCGCCTGCCCGCCAGGCACCTGGAGCTTGATGAAGCCGATAACCTTCTTTGCCATGTCTCGCCTATGCCAGCTTCTTTAGTTGAGTGTACTCGAGGTCCACGGTGGTCGGCCGTCCGAAGATCGACACCTCCACTCTGACGCGGCCCTTGTCGTGATCCACCTCGTTCACCACCCCGCTGAATCCGTTGAAAGGGCCGTCGGTGACCTCGACCGCCTCCTCGGTTCGGAAGGGCACGCGAGCGCGCTCCTCCTCCGCTTCCTCGCCCGTGCCCAGAATGCGGTTGATCTCCTCCTCCGCCAAGGGACGTGGATTCAGGGGCTGGGGTCCCACGAACCGCAGGACCCCGGCTATCGAATTCACCAGGTGCACGGTGTATTCCTTCAGATAGGGCCTGATCTTCTCGTTGGTGTGAGAATCCTCACCGTCGAAGTAGGTGAGAAGCTCGACCAGGACGTAGCCGGGATAGCTCCGTTTGGTAACCGTCACGCGCTTCTGGTTGCGCATCTGGATGGTTTCGTACGTGGGAACCAGGGCACGGAGGATCTCGGGTTCCCGATCGTCTTCCTCCGCGCTGAGCCTCTCCTCGTCGATGAGGGTCTCGATCAGATGCAGGACGCGGTTCTCCTTGGAGGACAGCGCCTGCACGGCGTACCAGCGGGGCTCCGGTTCGGGCACCGGGTTGAACGCGACCATCCTAGGCGCCGAACATCCCCATGATGAGCTGGACGAACCAGTCGGAAACCCTGTCCATGATCCAGATGATCAAGGAGATGACGACCGTGAACGCCACCACGACGATCGTGGCGCTGCGCAGTTGGTCGGCGTCCGGCCAGGCGACCTTGCCGAGCTCTGCCGCGCACTCTCCCAGGAAACGCCTCGGACCGGCGACCCGTTCCAGAACCGACACCTACCGGGTCTCCTTGTGCGGCATGTGCCGCCGGCAGCGCCGACAGTACTTGCGATACTCGACCCGCCCGGGGTGGAGGCGCTTGTTCTTCGTGGTGGTGTAGTTCCTCTCCTTGCATTCGTTGCAGGCGAGGATCACGCGGTCACGAGGCATTGGCGGATTCCGGTCTCTCTACTCGAGGATCTCGGTGACGACGCCCGCACCGACGGTGCGTCCGCCCTCTCGGATCGCGAAGCGCAGCTCCGGATCCGATCAGTTCCACCTCCATCTGCACGTTGTCGCCCGGCATCACCATCTCCACGCCCTCCGGCAGACGGGCGGCTCCCGTCACGTCCGTCGTCCGAAAGTAGAACTGCGGCCGGTAGCCGTCGAAGAACGGCGTGTGGCGTCCGCCCTCGTCCTTCTTCAGAACATACACCTCGGCCTTGAACTTCGTATGAGGCGTGATCGTCTTCGGAGCCGCCAGCACTTGGCCCCGCTCGATCTCCGTCTTCCCCACCCCGCGCAGCAGCAGTCCGGCGTTGTCGCCCGCCTGACCCTCCGTCAATATCTTCCGGAACATCTCCACCCCCGTCACCACCGTCTTCCGGTCCGCCCCCATCCCCACGATCTCCACCTCCTCGCCCTGACGGACGATCCCCCGCTCGATCCGTCCCGTCGCCACCGTCCCACGTCCCGTGATCGAGAACACGTCCTCCACGGGCATCAGGAACGGACGGTCCACGTCCCGCACAGGCTCCGGAATGTAGCTGTCGATCGCGTCCATCAGCTCCTGCACGCAGTTCGCCGCCGCTCCCTCTCCCCCAGCCTCCAGCGCGTGCAGCGCCGAACCCCGGATCACCGGGATGTCGTCGCCCGGAAAGTCGTACTCCGACAGCAGCTCCCGAACCTCCAGCTCCACCAGCTCCAGAAGCTCCTCGTCGTCCACCATGTCCGCCTTGTTCAGGAAGACCACGATGTAAGGCACGTTCACCTGCCTGGCCAGAAGAATGTGTTCCCGAGTCTGGGGCATCGGACCGTCCGCCGCGCTCACCACCAGCACCGCCCCGTCCATCTGTGCGGCTCCCGTGATCATGTTCTTCACGTAGTCCGCGTGCCCGGGGCAGTCCACGTGAGCGTAGTGTCGGTTCTCCGTCTCGTATTCCACGTGCGCCGTCGCGATCGTTATCCCCCGCTCCCGCTCCTCCGGCGCCTTGTCGATCTCGTCGAACGCCACCGCGTCACCACCGAACTTCTTCGCCTGCGTCAGCGTGATCGCCGCCGTCAGCGTCGTCTTCCCGTGGTCCACGTGTCCGATCGTTCCCACGTTCACATGAGGCTTCGTTCGCTCGAATGTCGCCTTCGCCATCTCGATGTCTCTCC
>JAGWBQ010000027.1:0-15692 GCA_021295815.1 Gemmatimonadota bacterium
TCTCCACTGCCTCCCGGCACATCGAGGCGAGGAAGTGGACGCCCGCGTGATCGACGGACCCGCTTCCCGGGTATTCAGGGCAGCCGAAAACCGACTGCACGTCCAGAAAGCCATCCTCCTGGAGCTAATCTCTTGACCCAGACCCAACTCCGGACCCCGCTCCACAACCGCCACCTCGCGCTGAACGGCAAGATGGTGCCTTTCGCGGGTTTCGTCATGCCGGTCCAGTATCCGAGCGGCATCACCGCCGAACACCGGGCGGTGCGTACGGCCGCCGGCATTTTCGACGTCTCCCACATGGGCGAGTTCGAGATTCGGGGCGGCGACGCCCTGGAACTCATCCAGCGAGTAACCGTCAACGACGCCTCTCGCATCGCCGTGGGCCAGGCCCAGTACTCCGCCATGTGTACCGAGGCGGGCACGATCATCGACGACCTGCTGGTCTACCGCTTCCCCGATCGTTACATGCTCGTCGTGAACGCGTCCAACCGCGAGAAGAACCTCGCCTGGATCAGGTCGCACGCCCGCGGCGACGTGTCGGTGGAGGACTTCTCGGACCATGTGGCGCTTATCGCCTTGCAGGGACCAAGGGCTCGGTCCATCCTCGCCCCGCTGGCGAGCGTCGAAGTGGACGAAATCGGATATTACCGTTTCGCCGACGGTGCGGTGGCGGGCGCGGATGCGATCATCAGCGCGACGGGCTACACCGGCGAGGACGGATTCGAACTATATGTGGACGCCGCGGACGCTCCCGCTCTCTGGGACACGCTCCTCGAAGCCGGAGCGGAGGCCGGGCTCATACCCGCCGGCCTGGGAGCCCGGGACTCGCTTCGGCTGGAGGTGGGCTACGCGCTCTACGGCAACGACCTGGACGAAGAGCACACGGCCCTGGAAAGCGGACTCGGGTGGATAACCAAGTTCGACAAGGGCGCATTCGTAGGCAGGGACGCGCTGGTCGGGCAGAAGGCTGCCGGTGTCCGTCGCAAGCTGGTCGGGATCAAGCTCGAAGGCAGGGGTTTCCCCCGGCCGGGCTACGAGGTCGCGGCTCCTGATGCGGACGAAACGATCGGTGTCCTCACCAGCGGCACGGTCTCCCCCATTCTGGGCTACGGGATCGCGATGGGGTACGTTGCCGCGGACCATGCCAAGGTCGGCAGTCCCGTTCGGGTGAACCTCCGCGGGCGGTTCATCGACGCTACCGTGAAACGCCCTCCGTTCTATACAGAGGGCTCGATCAAGAGGTAACCATCATGCGCGTTGGCATCCTGACCGTCAGCGACGGATGCGCCGAAGGACGACGCACGGACCGCAGCGGCGCGTGGATCGAGGACTGGTGCGCAAGCCGCGGCTACTCCGTGACCGAAAGAGCCGTCGTGTCCGACGATCAGGGAAGGGTCGCGCGAACGCTCGTCTCGTGGTCCGACGCGGGGCAGGTCGATCTCATTCTCACCACCGGTGGCACCGGGCTTGCCAGACGTGACGTAACGCCGGAAGCGACCGGAGCGGTAATCGAACGCGAAGCGCCGGGGCTGGCGGAGGCCATGCGCAGCTACGGACTGCGGAAGACTCCGCTCGCGGCCCTTTCCCGCGGGCTGGCCGGGACCAGGGGCAGCGCTCTGATCGTAAACCTGCCGGGATCGCCCTCCGGCGTCCGTGACGGTATAGCCGCGCTGGAATCCGTTCTGGAGCACGCGGTCGCTCTGCTCGCCGATCCGCTCGCTCCTCACGAAATCGCCCCGTGAGCGGCCGTCGGGTACTGGTCTCCACCCACGACCTCGTTCGTGCCCGTTCGCTCAAGGACGCCTTCGCCGAGCTCGGCATTCGGGTCGAGATGGTAACTCCCGACGAGGAGCTCTCCCGCGAAGCCGACGCCGGGCTTCTCGTGGTCACCGGTGGAGCTCTGCCGGGTCGTCTCGGCGAGCAGGCTCATCTCGAGCTCTCGGTGCCGGTATTCGCTGTCGCCTCCGGTAGGAAGGGCACGCCAGGTCGTTCGGCCGACGCGGGACGGTCGTCCGGCCCATGGGACCGGACCGACGGCGACCGCGTCGACGAGTCCTTTACGGCCGATGCCGCCGACGCCGACATCGCGCACATCGGCGTTCGACGCATGAAGATGCTCAGATTGCAGGAGGAGACCGGGATCATCGGCAGTACCGAAGCCATGCGCGAGGCGCTCGAGCAGGTGGTGCACTTCGGACCTGTCGAGGCGACCGTTCTGATTACCGGGGAATCGGGAACCGGCAAGGAGCTCTTCGCCAGGGGGATTCACCGCCTCTCGGCTCGTCGGGTGAAACCCTTCATAGCGGTCAACGTGGGAGCTCTCTCCGACTCGCTCCTCGAATCCGAGCTCTTCGGCCACGAGAAGGGGGCCTTCACCGGGGCGGTCGACCGGCGCAAAGGGCTCTTCGAGCTGGCGGATTCGGGGACGATCTTTCTCGACGAGATAGGCGAGATGCCGTCTGCGACCCAGACGAATCTTCTGCGCGTGCTGGAGCAGCGGGAATTCCACCGGGTCGGGGGTGAAGAGACGGTCAACGTGGACGTGCGGATCGTCGCGGCGACGAACCGGGATCTGCCGGAGGTTGTGGTCAAGGGCGATTTCCGGCGAGACCTGTACTACCGGCTCAACGTACTCTCCATCCGGCTCCCTCCCCTGCGGGAGCGACGCGCCGACGTCCCGGAGCTAGTGGCGGCTTTCGTGGCCGAGTCGAGCGAGCGTCACGGACTCTCTCCGCCCGAGATCCCGCCCGAGACCATGGAGACGCTCATGGCGCACTCCTGGCCGGGGAACGTCCGCGAGCTTCGCAACCTGGTCGAGTCGATGGTCATTCTCGCCCCCCGATCCCCCGCGCGGCCGGTGTTGCCGGACGATCTGCCCTACGAAGTCAGGCGTGGCGGCACGCTGGGCGGGGGCGTGGCTCTCGTGCCTGCCGGTCCCCCCGGCGAACGACGGGACAGCGGGAGGTCCGGCCCCGAACTCGCAGTCATACTTCGCTCACTCATGGAGCTCCGCACCGACCTTGACGAGCTTAGAGGCGAATTCGAACTCTTCAAGAGCTCGGGATGGAAACCGTCCGCTCCGGTGGTGGGGCGCATCGCATCAGGTTCGGCCGTGCCGGAAGGCGAATTGGTGGAAGTCGTCGACCTCGACGAGACCGAGGCTCGGCCGGACTCCGGGACGCATTCCCCGAGCAAGACGCCGGGGAAGGGTTCGGTCGAAGAGGTTCCGGTCGAGGGTGTTTCGGTCGAGGACGAGCCCTCCTCCGCAGACTCCTCCCTATTCCGGCCCGGCATGACCATGACGGAACTGGAGCGCGAGGCCATCCGGGCCACCCTCGACGCCACCGGAGGGAATCGCAGGGAGGCCGCCAAGATCCTGGGCATCGGCGAGCGAACCCTATATCGGAAGATCTCGAAATACGAGCTTTCCTGATGGCTCCCAGACGGGCACCGGTCGAGGCGTCATCCGGTCGCTGCTTCTTCGGAAGGCCCCGGCCGACATTATATTTCCTCTTGCCGCGAGAGTGGCGGAATTGGTAGACGCGCGGGATTTAGGATCCCGTGGCCTTTGGCCGTGGGGGTTCGAGTCCCCCCTTTCGCACTTCGGTGCACACAACCCACCGCGCCTGCGGCTCCTCGCAACGTGAGCGACGCTTCTGGAACGTCGGGGTCGGGAGGCGGCGACCTGTCGGGCGGCGGACGAGCTGAACCGGAAGGTAGCTGGAGACCCCAAGGAGGCATTCATCTTAGAGGCATCCCAGCTTTCGATCGACATCACCAGGTTGCCCGACTGGGGTTGTTCCGTGAGGGTCGGCGTTCCGAACGATGTGGTGGAAGCTGCGGAACGGAAGGCCCTGCGGCGGCTGGCCGGCAAGGCTCGGCTCAAGGGATTCAGAAAGGGGCGCGCCCCGGAGGCTGTCGTGAAGTCCCGTTTCGGCGAAGCCGCGAGAGATGAGGCCCGTGAGGCCGTGGCCGAGCAGGCGTTCGCCGTCACGGTCGCGGAGCACGACCTCATCCCCATTACCAATGCCCGGGCGCGCGAATTCGAGGAGGGAGACGAGGCGCTGACCTTCGTACTGGAGTTCGACCTCAAACCCGAGGTCACCGTGGGTCGCTCGGGAGGATTCGTCGTGGAGCGCGCAGTCCCGCAGGTCACGGACGAGAATGTTGACAAGTACATGGACCGCTTGCAGGCGAAACTCGAGGAGGCCGAGGATACCTCGGAAGGTCTCGAGCTCCACGCTTCGATGGGGTTCGCCGATGTCGAGCAGTTCAGAAATAACGTTCGGGCGGAGATGGAGAAGGAAGCCGAAAGGTTCGCGTCCGAACAGGTGCAAAGAGCACTGGAGAGGGCGTTTGTCGACGCCAATCCGGTAGATCCTCCCAGGTCGGTCGTGGTTCGAATCCTCAGGCAGATGCTGGCCCGCATCGTCCCGGAGAGCGAAGAAAAAGCTGCTGAACTGATCGAGACCCTTCGACCCGCCGCCGAGTTCGAGGCCCGCCGCGGACTGCTCTTCGACGCGCTGGTCGACACCGAGGGACTGGATGCCGACGAGGTCGAGGTGAGGTCGATCGTGAACGATACCGCCGATGCCGAGGGCAGGGACCGGGCCGAGGCCTTCGAGGCCGCCCGCAACGCCGGGGGGCTCGAATACCTGAGGAACCAGCTCCGGGAGCGGAATGTCCTCGAGCACATCCGCGAGCGATCGGAAATCATCGAGAAACGACCGGACTCCGGTCTGATCTCGTGACACTGAGAACCTACTGAGAAAATGACGATCTACACACCGTATGTCATTGAACGCACGAGTCGCGGCGAAAGAACCTACGACATCTTCAGCCGCCTTCTGCTAGACCGCATCGTGTTTCTGGGAAGCGGGGTCAACGACAACGTGGCCAACGTCATCGTGGCCCAGCTCCTCTTCCTCGAGGCCGAGGACCCCGAGCGCGAGATTTTCATGTACATCAACTCGCCTGGCGGGGATGTCTACGCCGGGCTGGCGGTATACGACACCATGCAGCATCTTCGGGCTCCCATCTCGACCTACTGCATCGGCATGGCCGCTTCCATGGGCGCCGTCCTGCTCGCTGCGGGCGAACCCGGCAACAGGCACGCGCTTCCCAACTCGAGGATCATGATCCATCAGCCCTCGGGGGGTACGCGCGGCACCGCAGCCGACATGGAGATCGCCGCCCAGGAGATCCTCCACGTCCGTGCGCGCTTGAACCGGATTCTCTCAAAGCACACCGGGCAGTCCGTCGAACGGATCCGGGACGATGCCGACCGGGACCGCTACCTCAGCCCGGAAGAGGCCGTCTCCTACGGACTCATCGACGAAGTGCTGGAAGGACCTTCCCGCCCAGGCTCCGTACGCGGCGACAACCCGAAGACCTAATCCAATGCCCCCATCAGATCCCTCCCTGCGCTGCAGCTTTTGCGGCAAGACCCAAAAGGCGGTCAAGAAGTTCATTTCCGGCCCGAGCGTCTACATCTGCAACGAGTGCGTCTCGCTTTGCAACGAGATCCTGGCGGAAGACGCCGAGCGCAAGGCCGTCGATCCCGAACCCACCCCGACGCCGGAAGAGATCAAACGCGAGCTCGACAACTTCGTCATCGGTCAGGGCGAAGCCAAGACGGCGGTCGCGGTAGCGGTCTACAACCACTACAAGCGGGTCTGGCGCGATCAACCTGAAGAGGAGATCGAGCTCGACGGTTCCAACATCCTGCTCGTCGGTCCCTCGGGAGTCGGCAAGACGCTTGTGGCGCAGACGCTGGCGCGCTTTCTCCGGGTGCCGTTCACCATCGCCGACGCCACCACGCTCACCGAGGCCGGCTACGTCGGCGAGGATGTCGAGAACATCCTGGTCAGACTTCTCCAGTCCGCCAACTTCAACGTCAACGAGTGCGAGAAGGGTATCGTCTACATCGATGAGATCGACAAGATCGCTCGCAAGTCGGAGAACCCGTCCATCACGCGGGACGTATCGGGCGAGGGCGTGCAGCAGGCGCTTCTCAAGATCCTGGAAGGAACCGTGGCCAGCGTGCCTCCGCAGGGCGGTCGCAAACATCCCCAGCAGGAGTACATCCAGGTGGACACAACCAATATCCTCTTCATCTGCGGCGGTGCCTTCGACGGCATCGACGAGGTGATCGAGCGTCGGCTGGGCCATCGGAACATCGGTTTCGGGAAGCGGACGTCGAGCGACGGGGACGCCGCGGAGACGAACGGCCGGTCAGCCTCCGGACGATCTTCGGACCCCTGCCGGTCCGAGAGCGAAGGGGCCGAGATTCACGACCTCGACGGCAGCGTCGAGCATCTGCGCCCGACCGATTCCGAGTCGGAGGAGGAGGACCGGAATGACAATCCGCTCGCGTATCTCGAACCCGACGACCTCCAGCGCTTCGGCCTGATCCCGGAGCTGGTCGGTCGTCTGCCGGTAACGGTCTTCCTCGAGGAGCTCGACGAAGAGGCGCTGGCCCGCATCCTGGTGGAGCCGAGGAACGCCCTCGTCAAGCAGTATCAGACGCTCATGGGGATGGACGGAGTCGGCCTGACCTTCGACGCCGAGGCGGTCAAGGCGATCGCCCGACGCGCCTCGCGGTGGAAGACCGGCGCCAGAGCTCTGCGGGCCATCATCGAGGACATCATGCGCGACATCATGTTCTCGATCCCTTCCCGGGACGACGTGCTCGAAGTCGTCATCACCCCGGAGTGCGTGAACAAGAAGGCACCGCCGCTGCTCGTGCTCCGCCCGGAGGTCTCGAAGAAGGAGGCGTGAGCTTGCGAGCCGTCGTGGATCTCGCGCGGTGATCATCCGCTCGGTCGACTTCGCCGGATCCCTGGTTCAGCCGGGTGCGCCCTTCCCCGGAACCCTGCCCCAGATCGCGCTCTCGGGACGTTCAAACGTCGGCAAGTCGTCGCTCATCAACACCCTGTTGGGAAGAACCCGCAAGCGGGAGGCCCGCGTCTCGGCCAGGCCGGGCAAGACCCGGGCCCTGAACTTCTTCGAAGTCAACGGGGCATTCTTCCTGGTCGACCTGCCGGGTTACGGCTACGCCGAGGTTCCGGACGAAGTGCGCGACTCCTGGATGCGGATGGTGACCTGGTATCTCGCCTCGGGCGGTCCGGCGGCGGTGGTTCAACTGATCGACTCCAGACATGATCCGACGGAGGCGGACGAGAGCCGGCTGGAGCTGCTGGCGGATGTCGGCGTGCCGACGGTGGTCGCGCTTACCAAGGTCGACAAACTACGGGGCGCCCGGCGCCGCTACCTGACCGAAAGAGTCTGCTCTCGGCTCAGCATTGACGAGGAGCAGGTGATCTGCTTTTCGTCGCGGACCGGGGAGGGGCGGAGCGAGCTTCTCGAGGCTGTGGCGGCCCTCTCACTCTGATCCGAACTCGCTCCGCTTCGATCCGTTGCAGGGTCAAGGCCCAACTGTTGTCGCGCTCGCCGCGATAGACGAAGGTCAGCGATTCTTCCAGATCGAGGCCGGGCGCGAAGGTCAGCACCGCCATCTCGGTCTCCCGAGGCTCCATCCTTCTCGTGCTCCATCCCGGGGTCACCGGCAGGATCCGCACGGGTCTAAAGCGAACGCCCTTCGAGAATACGCCGATCTCGTCCGGGAAGAAGTCGCCTCCCTCGTCGGAGAAGACCGAGACCAGCATGAGCACGGCGCCGGGAGCGGCCCGGGTTCGGTGAGCCGCGGCCATCCCGGAAAGCCTGCGGTAGGTGTCGGGCGCCGCCGTCCTAGTCATGCTCTCGGTAAGCGGGGTTATGAGAAGACGAACGCCGCCGCTCGCGATGCCGACCGATATGTCTCGCTGGGTGAGAGTGCCCAGACCCGGAGCGGGCAGCGGATCCGGGGTCGGAAGACCGTTGCCGGTCACGCCCGCTCCCGCCGTGCAACCCGACTGAAGCGCGAGGCCCAGCAGCCCGAGGAGAAGGGCTCCTCGGACCGCCGGAAGGAACGTGGCCGCAGGCATCCTTCCAGGGTCGGGCCTAGCAGTCTGTGGCGATACTCGCACGAGCACCGAAAGCGGCGAAGCGACGCGCGCGGCGCGGATTCAGCTTCGGGTTGCCGTGGGCGGCGTTGTCCACGGGATGCTAGCCGGGCATGCGCACGTTCACGACCCGGGTCTGACCGTCGGTGGAGATCTGGAAGCGGAGGGTGACGGCTTCGCCCCGCCCGACCGCGGCCAAGGCGTCGCTCAGATCGCGCTCGGTACCGATCTCGCGGTCGCCGACCTGAACGAGCTTGGCGCCTGCGTAGCGACCGACACCGCTGCGAGCCGCCTCGCTGCCGCGATCCACCCCGGCGAGGTAGACTCCGCCCGACGGGTAGTTCCCTCCCCGGGCCTCCGCTTCGCTGAGATATGCTACCCGAATGCCGAGCCTCTCCACGCCGTGAATCTCGATCTCGTCCACAACCTCGGGGACCTCGTTGAAGGGCGCCTCATCCAGCTTGACCCGGACGTCGACCGGGGCGCCGGCGCGGTAGACCGTGAGTGCGACCACGTCGCCGGGGCCGTACTCGGCCATCGCTCCCTGCAACTCGCCGGAATAACCCATCTCTTCGCCGTTCAGCGCGACGATCACGTCTTCGGGCTGAAGCACCGAAGCGGACGGACCGGTGGGATCGACCGCCTGGATGAGAACGCCCGCTACGCTCGGCAGGCCGTAGACGTCGGCGTCGTTCGCGGTCACCGTCTGGATTTCCACGCCAATGCGCGGTCTACGCACCGTGCCGAACTCTACGATGTCTTCCATGACGCTGCGCGCGATATTGATCGGTACCGCGAAGCCGTAGCCTTGGAAGGCCCCGGTCGTCGACAGGATCGCCGTGTTGATGCCGATGGCCTGGCCCTTGAGGTTGATCATCGGGCCGCCCGAGTTGCCGGGGTTAATGACGGCGTCGGTCTGGAGAAAATCCTCGATCGCCCAGCGAGACGCCTGGAACCTGGACGCGTTGTCCCCGAAGCGCGGATCGTTGCTCAGGTCCTGTTGGAGAAGCTGGAGCGGCCTTCCTCGGGCCGATATGATCCCTGCGGTGACGGTAAAGTCGAGCTGCGGCGTCCGGCCGACCCCCGGATTGCCTACCGCCAGAACCCACTCCCCCACCCTGACGTCGTCGGAATCCCCGAGCGACATGGAGGGAAGAGGCGCATCGGGTTCGACCTTGACCACGGCGACGTCGGTGAAGGGATCGACCCCTATGACCCGCGCCGGCAGGGAACGCTTGTCGGCGAACTGAACCGTGACGTCCCGGGCGTCATCGACCACATGGGTGTTGGTGAGAATGTAGCCGTCGGGGGAAACTATGAAGCCGCTGCCCACCGAAAGGCTGACCTCGGGCAGGCCCTGCGGGTCGGTGGGGCCGCCGAACTGTCGGAGCCATCGCTCCGGCAGATCGGGCTGCTCGTTCCGGCGCAACGCCTCGATCCGAACGACGCTCGGGGTGACGGCGTCGGCGAGATTCGTGAAGGCGTCGCTGAGGTCGACGGCAGGCTGCACCGAGGCCGCCGCGACCGCCGGGGTCTCGTCTATGACTGGCATCGACGGCGATTCGATAGTGGTCCAGCCGACGACGCCCGCCAGCGCGAGTCCCATGAAGCTTCCAAATGTGGCGAGTACGGCAAAGCGGGCCTTGGCTCGCAGGGGGTCGTAGTTGGTCATCCGGTCTTCCTTAGGTGAACGTGATTCGGTCGCAGGAGGGTTCTAGCCGTGAGACAGCCCAAGGCGGCGCTGGGCCGGACCGTCCCTCAGCTGGACGATTCCACCCTTGCTTGGACGCCGGTGGCGCGTATTCGGTTGTCTGACGCGGCTCGCCGGGTCCGTGGCCAAGCGGTCGCCTAGCGACGGTCGTCTTCGACGATCTCGTAATCGGCATCCACGACATCGTCGTCACCGGCCGCACTCCCGTCATCCGGCTCCGAGTCCTCCTCGGGCGCCTCCTCCTCGGAGGAAGCCGCCTCCGCGGTCTGGGCCTGGTGCATCTCCTGTCCGACGCCGGCATATGCCTCCATGAGAGTGTCGAAGGCCTCGGCCAGCGTGGAAGTGGCTTCGCTCTTGAGTGCGGCGCGGGCGCCTTCGAGGGCGTCGTCCACCCGAGCGCGGCTCTCCTCGGACACCTTGTCGCCCCACTCGCCCAGATCCTTCTCGACCTGGTACACGAGTCCGTCGAGGCGGTTGCGCGCCTCCACGGCGTCCTTGCGCTCCTTGTCCTCCTGCGCGTGCTTCTCGGCGTCCTTGACCATGCGCTCGATCTCGGCGTCGGAAAGTCCGCTGGAAGCCTCGATGCGGATCTTCTGCTCCTTGCCGGTGGCCTTGTCCTGAGCCGACACGCTAAGGATGCCGTTCGCGTCGATGTCGAAGGTGACCTCGATCTGCGGAACGGAGCGCGGAGCCGGGGGAATGCCCGCGAGCTGGAACTTGCCGATGGTCCGGTTGTCGATCGCCATCTTGCGCTCGCCCTGGAGCACGTGGATCTCCACCGTGGTCTGATTGTCTTCCGCCGTGGAGAAAACCTCGGCCTTCTTGGTCGGGATGGTCGTGTTGCGCTCGATGAGAGGCGTCATGACCCGCCCGAGCGTCTCGATTCCGAGCGAGAGCGGAGTCACGTCGAGCAGAAGCACGTCGGTGACCTCGCCCGCGAGCACGCCGCCCTGGATCGCGGCGCCCACGGCCACGACTTCGTCCGGATTCACACCCCGGTTGGGCTCCTTGCCGAAGAAGTCGCGCACGACCTCCTGAATCTTCGGGATGCGAGTGGATCCGCCGACCAGAATGACCTCGTCGATCTCGGAGGTCTCGAGCCCCGCGTCCTGGAGGGCCGCTTCCATTGGCTTGACGGTACGCTTGACCAGATCTTCCACCAACTGTTCGAAGCGGGCGCGGGTCAGCGAGTAGTTGAGGTGCTTGGGACCGTCGGCGGTGGCGGTGATGAAAGGCAGGTTGACGTCGGTGCTCATGGTGCTGGAGAGCTCCATCTTCGCCTTCTCCGCCGCCTCCTTCAGTCGCTGGAGCGCCATGGGATCCTTCGAAAGATCGATGCCCTGGTCACGCTTGAACTCCTTGACAAGCCAGGAGATGACGCGCTGATCGAAGTCGTCACCGCCCAAGTGGGTGTCGCCGTTGGTCGACTTGACCTCGAAGACCCCGTCGCCGAGCTCCAGGATGGAGATGTCGTAGGTTCCGCCCCCGAGATCGAAGACCGCGATCTTCTCGTCGGCCTTCTTGTCGAGTCCGTACGCGAGGGCGGCAGCTGTCGGCTCGTTGATGATGCGCTTGACGTCGAGGCCCGCGATCCTGCCCGCGTCCTTGGTGGCCTGGCGCTGCGAGTCGTTGAAGTAGGCCGGGACGGTGATCACCGCTTCCGTGACCGAGGTGCCGAGGTAGTCCTCCGCCGTGCTCTTCATCTTCTGGAGGATCATGGCGCTGATCTCCGACGGCGTGTGCGCCTTGCCGTCGGCGTTGGGGATCTTCACCCGAACCCGCCCCTTGGCGTCGCCGACGACTTCGTAAGGGACGAGCGTCTCCTCCTCCTTGACCTCGTGCCTCAACCTGCCCATGAAACGCTTGATGGAGAAGACCGTGTTTTCAGGATTCGTGATGGCCTGGCGGCGCGCCACCTGGCCCACCAGCCGTTCTCCGTCCTTGGTGAAGGCCACCACCGACGGCGTGGTGCGTCCGCCCTCCGAGTTGGGAATCACCACGGGCTCACCGCCTTCCATGACGGCTACCACCGAGTTGGTCGTTCCCAGGTCGATTCCGATTGTCTTGCCCAATGTCCGCTACTCCCGAAGATGAAACGCCGTACCGGGATGGTGCCGGCTGTCCGTGCGTGCGATGGGCAAGATTCGTACCGGCGCAGGAGGGCGTGGAACTGCCAGAGTGGCAGAGAGGGTGACCTCAGGCGAGACTCGCCCGCCGGATTCCGGCGCCTCCGGCGTCGGTCGTCCCCCCAAGGTACCAAGCCAGTCGGGAGAGGTTAGATTGCCGATTACGTTCCTCAAGCGAGTGTGTCCTTGCTTCCGGGACGTGAAGGTCGCCGACAGCGGCCTCGCACCAGCACATGATCCTCCTCCTCCAAGCCCGCCCTTGTGACCCGAACCCGTTCGTTCAGCGTCGGACTCTGGATGCTGTGCCTGCTCCTGATCGGCGCGGGGGCCATCCGAGCTCACGGCGGCGAGGCGACAGGTTCCGTCGAAACCGGTGCGGCCTTAGCGGAGGCCGTCGAAAACGGGTCGTCCGCGCAGATCCGCGTTCCGCGAGAGGGGACGGGGGCCAGCTTTCTGGAACGGGCGCGCGGACTCCTGGGAATGGCGGTCCTGCTCGCGATCGCTTGGCTGGCGAGCGTCAACCGGCGCAAGGTCATGTGGAGGGTGGTGGTCTGGGGCCTGGCTCTCCAGCTCATGTTCGCCTTCCTCATCCTGCGGACCGGCCCCGGAGAACAGGTCTTCGGTCTCCTCAACGACGTCGTCGTGCAGCTCCTGGGCTACACCCGCGAAGGCTCCTCCTTCCTCTTCGGAAACCTGGTCAATCAGACCATCCCGGTGGGATCCGGGACGGTGGGAAACGGCGGCTTCACCGAGATCCCCGGGCAGGTCGCGCAGGTGGGCGCCCAGCTCGCATTCGACGTTCTGCCGACGATCGTCTTCTTTTCGTCGCTGGTCACCATGCTCTACCACATCGGGATCATGCAGGTGTTCGTCCGAGGCGTGGCCTTCGTGATGCAACGCACGATGGGCACGTCCGGGGCCGAGACCATGTCGGCGACCGCCAACATCTTCATCGGGCAAGTGGAGGCCCCGCTCACGGTCAAGCCGTTCGTCGGCAGGATGACCAACTCGGAGCTCATGTCGGTGATGACGGGGGGCTTCGCGACCGTCGCCGGAGGCGTGCTCGCCGCCTATGTCGGAATGCTGTTCGTCTACTTCCCCGATGTCGGCGGGCACTTGCTCGCGGCTTCGGTGATGTCGGCTCCGGCCGCGCTCGTGGTGGCGAAGCTGATGTATCCGGAAGACGGCGAGCCCGTGACCGCCGGGACCTCTCCCATCGGCGTGGAAAGGACGGACGTCAACGTGATCGACGCCGCCGCCCGCGGCGCGAGCGAAGGCATGCGTCTCGCCCTGACCGTGGGAGCGATGCTCATAGCCTTCGTCGCCCTCATCGCGCTCGTGAACGGCATTGTGGGATGGGCCGGAGGGCTGGTGGGGCTGGAAGACCTGAGCCTTCAGCGGGTCCTCGCCTGGTTCCTCGCCCCGCTCGCCTGGCTGATGGGCGTTCCTTGGCAGGACGCACAGGAGGTGGGAGGACTCCTCGGCATCAAGACGGTTATCAACGAGTTCGTAGCCTACGTCCAGTTCGCCGGCGCTCTGGGCGAGGGCGCGAACCTCCATCCGCGCTCGATCGTGATCGCCACCTACGCCCTCTCCGGCTTCGCCAACTTCGCCTCGATCGCCATCCAGCTCGGCGGCATAGGCGATATCGCGCCCGAACGCCGCGGCGATCTGGCCAAGCTCGGGGTCAGAGCCATGGTCGGCGGCACGATCGCGGCCTTCCTTACGGCCACGATCGCGGGCATACTCCTGTGAACCGGCGGTCCGTTTTTCCAGCAGCCTCCGCGTCGTTCGCGGGCAGCGCACCGGTGCGATGCCGATGAAGGACATCACGGACGTCCCGGCGAAAACCGCAGTCGAAGCGGCCGCCGTCCTCCATGACGCCTTCGGCTTCCGCCCCAAGGTGGCGGTCGTACTGGGTTCGGGTCTCGGGGGGCTCGTCGAGGCGCTGGAGGACAGACGCGCGGTTCCGTTCTCGCAACTGCCCGGCTTCGCCGATACCGGAGTCGTCGGGCACGCCGGGGAGTTCGTCGCCGGTCGGCTCGCGGGCGTTCCCGTGGTTCTTCAGGCGGGACGCTGCCACATCTACGAGGGTCATCCGCGCACGGCGGTCGCGGCACCGGTGCGGACCCTTGCCGAGATCGGAATCGAGGCGCTGGTGGTCACCAACGCGGCGGGAGGGATAACCGAAGCGCTCGACCCCGGCGAAATCATGCTGATCACCGATCACATCAATCTGATGGGGACAAACCCGCTCATCGGCGCACCGCTGCCCGGCGAGAGCCGCTTCACCGACATGACCGTCGTCTACGACGCCGGGATGAGGAAGCTCGCGCTGGCTACGGCCGAGGCGGCGGGGATCGAATTGCACCAGGGGATATACGCTGCGGTTCACGGACCCTCCTTCGAGACTCCTGCGGAGATCCGGATGCTCGGCCTGTTGGGAGCGGACGCGGTAGGCATGTCCACGGTTCCCGAGGTCTCGGTGGCGAGAGCGAGGGACGTGCGCTGTCTGGGCTTCTCGGCGATCACCAACCGCGCGGCCGGATTGGGTAAGGGAGCCCTCGACCACGCCGAGGTGCTGGCGCTCGCGGATGTCTTCCACGACCGGCTCGCCACGATCGTGGGGGGCGTCCTGGAAGGGCTGGACTCCGGCAGCTCCGAGGCGCGATCTTAGGATGGTGAGACCCATCACGTCGACAAGGAGAACCCCATGAGCGGACGAATAGCCCTGCGGACCCTCGCGTTGACCATTGCGGCGGGTGCCTGCTCCGACGTGCCGGATGACACCTTGGACACCGAACGTCCCCTGACAGCGGAGTTCGTCGACGTGTTCAGGGTGGGTAACATGGACCCGCCCTATTGGGCTCAGTTTGGGACACCTCCGAGCCTGGGGTTCGACGGCGACGGCAACCTGTTCGTCCTGAACCCTGATGCCCCGGTCGTCGCCGTTCTGGACCGCGATGGCGAATTCGTCCGGACCCTAGGACGGAGAGGCGAGGGCCCCGGGGAGTTCAGCGGCCCCGACGACATCTACGTTTGGAGGGACGGTACGGTGGCCGTAGCGGACCGGGGAAGCGGCACCTATGTCGTGTTCGCTCCCGATGGCTCCTTCGACCGTCAGGTGAACATGTCGGCGGGCCGAGTCGCGGCTTATGGAATGATGGCGTTCCGGAGCGGTGCCAGGCCGAATCCTGATGCCGTCGCGCTGGTGGCGCGCGGCATGAGCAACCCGGTTCAAGAGATGTTTCGACGGTTTGAATCGCCCAACCCGACCATCGGTCCGCGCGGTCTGGAGCGGTTGACCCTGGGACCTGTGGGCACCACCGCCGAGCCCATCGTCAAGGCCGGCGAGGTGCGGGCACCGGCGCCCGGTGAGGAAGCGTCCGGTGCCACGGACGAGCCTAAAAGGTTCGACCCGGGTCTGCTCTTCGACGTCCTGCCCGACGGGTCGGTGGCCTATTCCGATTCCGCCGGCTATTCGATCTGCGGGCGACGGTGCACCCATCGGCACCATCGCAAGACCCATCAGTCCCGAGCCGGTGACCACCGAGGTCGAGGCGACCGTTCGGGATTCGGCCTTGGCAACCCACGAGCGCCTCTACGGCGACCCCGCCAACCCGCAGGGGCCGGACCAGGCGCCGCCGGAGTTGATGGCGGACATGGTCGCGGAGATGCGCGCCAGCATAGAGGGCATGCGGTTCAACCACGAGATACCCGTCGTCGTCTCCCTCAGGGCCACATGGGAGGGAGGGCTTTGGGTGCAGCGCCGACGCGAAGGCGACCCCTGGGAAGGAGCGGTCGGCGTGATCGATGTCTGGAATCCCGACGGACGCTACGTCGGCACCCTGC
>JAGWBQ010000027.1:15704-31887 GCA_021295815.1 Gemmatimonadota bacterium
CATGCCGGACGCCTTCGGCCCCGATGGGCTGGCCGCCTGGGTCGAGCTGGACGAACTGGACGTGCCAACGATCATCGTGAGGAGGTTGCCGCCCGGGGTGAGGTGACGTTAGGGCCTCTCGGCCCGCGCGGGTCCTTTCCCCGGATTCCTCGTTCCCGGACTCTCCAGCGAAGTAGGACCACTTCACGATGGAGGTAAGCAGCAAGATGGGCGAGGCCCGAACGATTCTGCAAACAACGGCCGCAGTGTTGCTCGCAGCGGTTGCCTTAGCGGAGTCTCCGGCCTACGTCTGCGGACAAGACAGTCGATCCGACTCCGGGTCCGGGATAGCCGAATGGGTCCTCACGCCCGATCTGCGCATCGGAAACGACGGAGAGCTCGATCTCACAAGGGTCAGGATATTGCTCCCGGCCGACGATGGGTCGCTTCGATTCCTTGATGCCAACGAGCTCATCGTCCTCGGGCCGTCGGGCCGGATCCGGAGTCGCTCCCAGCGGGGAGAGGGGCCCGGCGAGTTCATTTTACCCATCCAACTCGGGTGGTGGATGGGACGGGATTCGATTTGGGTGCAAGATGCGGCCTTGCGTCGCTTCACCGTATTGACGGCAGACGGTGAGTACGTTCGGAGTTTCAGGCAGGAGGAGTTGTCGTACGGATCCGCGTTCCGGGTCGGTGTGGTTCGCAACTTTCTTCCGGACGGGTCGCGCCTCGCCCTGACCGAGCAATACGGACCAGAGCCGCCGGACTCTTTCCCATTGGTCCGCATACAGGGCAATGGGACAATTGAGGAGATACTCCGCGTATCCTACTATGGGAATAGTGCCCGGCTTTATTCGGAAAACGGGGGCTTCTTCATGCACCCGCTGCCCTCTGGACCGCTGTTTGCATTCGAACCCGGGGGTGAGCGCACGTTCTTGGTGGACCGTCCGGCATACGATGGCGGGGGGACCCCGCGTGCCCGGATCCAGGCCAGGTCACCGAGCGGCACCGTCCTGTGGACCCGCGACATCGCTTACGATCCCGTGCCGGTTCCGGATCAGGAGCTGGACTCGCTCTCGGCTTCCCTGCGACAAAGGTTTGAAGATATGTTCGGCGGCAGGTCGAGACGCGAAGTCGCTCGAATCTTCGACCGTTCCGTCCAACTCCCGAGCCACTATCCGCCGATTAGATCAGCGTTCAGCGAGACCGGGGGCAGGCTGTGGTTGCAATGGGCGGATGGACGAGGCGACTCGCAGTTCACGGTATTGGATTCAGACGGATCGATCATGGCACGCTTGGCTGGCCCGGAGAATGACGACGGGGCGCCTCGGGCAGTTGCGGGAAACTTCGCATGGGGGGTGATCAAGGGCCCCTTTGACGTGCCAATCATCATCCGCTGGGTGATCGATCGCCGCGCGGCGCCCTCCATTCGATCCGCACCTTGTGACTCAACGGCGTGGCTCCAGACCCGAGATCGGGCGTGGAGGCTATGCTCGAGGTCACATAACCGATGGCATGCCCTACGGCCTCGGTCAGCGGCGTACCGAGCGCCAGACCGGCAGTGATCGCGGCGGAGAGCGTGCAGCCGGTACCGTGAAAAGGCCCGCCATCGATTCTCGGGTGGCTCCAGATCAGCTCGGTCGAGCCGTCCCAAAGCAGGTCGTGTAGTTCCGTCGCACCGCCGGACGTGGAGCCCAGATGGCCACCAGTGACCAGAGCGGCCCGCGCCCCCATCTCCACCAGGGCCCTGGCCGCCGCTCGCATTTCGTCGAGCGATGACACCTCCTTTCCGGTAAAGAGAGCCGCCTCGTGAAGATTCGGCGTGACCACCTTCGCAAGGGGCAGAAGTTCTTCGACCAGAGCTGCCTCGGCGCTGTTCGACAAGAGGCGGTCACCGCTCGTGGCCGCACTGACCGGATCGAGAACGAAGCGGTCACGGAGGCGGTGCTCGCGGATGCTCTTCGCCACGGCGGAGACGATCCCGGCGTCGGCCAGCATGCCGGTCTTCACGGCCGCAGGGTGAAGGTCGGGGACCACGGCGTCGATCTGCCGCCGCACGTCGCTCGCGGCAAGCGCCCGAACTCCGCTGACACCGGTGGTGTTCTGGGCGGTCACCGCCGTAAGCGCGCTCGTGCCGAAGATGCCGAAGGCTTGGAAGGTCTTCAGGTCGGCCTGGACGCCCGCACCTCCGCCCGAATCGCTGCCGGCGATGGTGAGAGCGACGACGGGACTCGGCTTCGAGGTGGGCATTTACGTTTCTGGTGTTCGTTCCAGCATGGTCGGTGCGCTCATCTTGAGTCGACGTCGCGCTGTGGAGTGCTTACCCGGCCCGGCGGTGAACGGTTTGGCCGAAACGCGGTACCTCCGTCCCTAGCCGTCCCTCCTCCCGGATTCCCCCGAACGCCTGTCGCTTGCCCGTACTTCACGCGCCTCCTACCTCCGGTCTGAGCGATCGCCGCCGCCGACGGGCGGCCAGGCTGCACTCGTCCAGGCAGAGAAGACGCGATCGACTTGTCTTCGTGGAGGGAGCCAGGGCAGCGTCGGAAGCTCTGGATGCCGGGGTCCGGGTGCGGTTCGCTTGCGCGACCGAGCGGGGGCTGGACACGCCGCTGGCCAGTAAGTGCTGGACGGCGTGCGCCGATGCGGGAGTCGACCGACTCTTCGTGTCTGAGGACGAGATGCTTTCGATAGCGGATAGCGTCACCCCGCAGGGCTTCGCCGTCGTCTGCGAGGAACCGCGCCACGACCTGCAGGCGGTCGCTCGCTCGAGGCTCACCATCGTCCTGGATGGCATCCGGGATCCGGGCAACGTCGGCACGCTGATTCGCTCGGCGGCGGCGCTCGCGGCCGGTGGTGCGGTAGTTCTCGACGGTTCCGCAGACCCTTGGGGAACAAAGGCCGTCAGGGCTTCGGCGGGGATGATGTTCCGGCTGCCGGTGGCATCCGCGCCGTGGAGCGAGGTCGAACGGGTAATCGCGAAGGCGGGTGCGGTCACCTGCGTCGCCGACGCCGCCGGCAAGCCGGTCCCACTGGCGTCCTCGTGGCCGGACCGGATCGCGTTGGTCATCGGCAGCGAAAGGAGCGGCGTTCGGGCCGAGGCTCGCTCGCTCGCCGGTCTCACCGTGGCCGTGCCCATGCGCACGGGAACCGAGTCCATGAACGCGGCCGCCGCAGGCGCCGTCCTCATGTGGGAGATCCTGCGTTCCGGAAGGCACGTGACAGCGGTTCCCAAATGACGGCCATGCTCCTGGCCGCGCTCCTGGGCGCCTGCGTCGGTTCCTTCGCCAATCTGTGCGCGTTGCGCTGGCCTCGGGACGAATCGGTCCTGTGGCCGAGATCGAATTGCCCAGGCTGCGGAAAACCGCTGAGCTGGCTCGAACTCACGCCGGTTCTGGGCTGGTCGTTTCTGCGAGGGCGGTGCCGTCGCTGCTCCATCCCCATCCCGGTTCAATACCCGCTTATGGAGGTCTCGGGGGCGCTGATCTGGGTGGGCATGGCGGCGTCCCAGGGAGTCGGCCTCGAGGCCTTGCGAGGTGCGCTCTTCCTCACCATTCTCCTCGCGATCGCCGCTTCGGACGCGCGCTTCTACATCATTCCCGATCAGCTCTCGGTCGGTGGAGCCGTCCTCGGCCTCGTGCTCTCGCTGGCTCCGGGCGGAATCGATGGACATGAGTCGGCCATCGGCGCCGCAGTGGGATTCGCTTCACTCTGGACCGTGGGCTGGTGTTCCACGCTTCTGCTCCGACGCCTGGCGCCCGAGCGGCTCGGCGCTTTCGGTGCCGAAAGGGCCTTGGGCGGCGGCGACATCAAGATGATGCTGATGACGGGAGCGTTCGTGGGACCCGGCGGAGTCGCGATCTCCATCCTGGTCGGTTCCGTGGCGGCGCTCGCGGTCTTCGGCCCGCTCAGCCTGCGAGGGCAGCGGCTGATCCCGTTCGGGGTTTTCCTCGGGGTCGGAGGAGCCGTGGCCTACACCTGGGGAGAGAGGCTCACCGACTGGTACCTGGGCATGTTCGGATAGGGAAGATCCGTCACCGCGTGTCGTGCACGGGCACCGCCCTCGCAATCTCGCGCTCCACATCTTCCGCCGTGCGCATCTTCGAAAGATCGAGCTCGAAATCGGGTACCTCGGTAGGCCCTGCGAGCTTTGCGGCGAGCTCCCGTATCTCCCGTGGAGCCAGCTCGAGTTCGGCCAGCTCGCCGACGCTCAGCGTCGCCCCCTCCTTGGCCCGGAGCCCTCCGTCCCCACTTACCTCAACCAGCTGGCGGATCGCCTCGAGCTCCCCTCGACTCAGGGCGCTTCCCAGCAACTGGTAGTCCATCCAGGCTTCGAACGTCAGCGGGGCCACGCGCCTTACAGCTCCCGCCATCACCTTGGCGTACTCGCGTATCTCCCACTGGGCGTGAGGGTCGGCGCGCAGCAAGAGGAAATGGAGGAGATTGTGGAGGTCGATCTTCCAATACCACTGCGTGTAGGTCGATAGAGGAAGGTCGATGCGGGCGATCTCGCGGGCAATGTCCTCGGCTATCAGCCACGAGTATCCGTCGCCGGCTTCCGCCCGAATCCTCTCCCAACGGCCGACCGCCTCCCGGTAGACGACATCTTCGACGCCTCCGTCCCGCCCCTGCTTGTTGGTGGCGCTCTGAGTCTCGACCTGCCCGCGCTCGGGGCGGTAGAAGAGGAGAGGCAGGAGGGAATACCGTGCCGAGTACTCGTTGACCGAGGCTGTCCGATGGCGGATCCACTGTCGCGCGACGAACATCGGCATGGCGCAGTGAAATTTGAACTCGACCATCTCGGAAGGAGTCGTGTGCCGGTGGCGACGGAGGTAGCGGATCAAACCTCTGGTGGCGGATTTGCGGCGGGTGCCGGCTCCGTAGCTGACCCGGGCCGCTCGCTCCACGTCCGAGTCGCCGCCCATGTAGTCGACGAGCGCGACGAAGCCGTGGTCGAGGACCGGAAAGTACCCGCCGAGTATCTCTTCGGCGGCGGGAATCGTGGGGCGGCGGGTCTCGGGCATGGAGGTAATCTATCCTGATTTGCGAGGTCTGCCGTGGCCCGTCGGGGGTAGGGTGGCGATATATTGCTACGGATTTTTCCGCTCCCGACCACCCTCGGAGACCATATGCATCCCGACGACCTCGCTCAGTGACATTCTGGCTCGCCGAACGTGCGAAGGCATTCGAAACGAGACACGCGATTCTGGCGGCCGAGGGCATCTTCACCTACGGCCATCTGCTCGGCGCCTCGGAACGGACGGCAAGACGGCTGCTCGCCCGAAGGGACGCGACGGGGCCTTCCCTCCGAGGACTCGACGGCGCCCGCATCTGCTTCCTGGTCTCTCCCGGATGGGGATACGTCGTGACCCAATGGGGGATCTGGAGAGCGGGAGGGGTAGCGGTTCCGCTCGCCATCTCGCATCCGTCGCCCGAGCTTGCCCATGTGCTCCACGACCTCGATCCGGAGCTGGTCATGGTCGAGGCCGGGCTTCGCTCTCGCCTGGAGAGCGTCGCACGCGAGCTGCGGATCCCCCTGTTCGACCTGGATGACATGTCGGGTTCCCGGTGCGCTTCCAGATCGCGCTCGGACAGGTTGCGCCGGAGACTCGCGGCAGGAGTGTCCCGACGACGGCAGGCCGGATCCACGTCGGCGAGTCCGGACGGGGAGGGTCGTGCGGCGGTGGATCTCCCTGTGGTGACGGCCGGCGATCCGGCGATGATCCTCTACACCTCCGGCACCGCAGGATCGCCCAAGGGCGTCGTGATCGACCACGGTCATCTGCAAAACCAGGTAGAATCGCTCAGCGAGGCCTGGAGCTGGACAGCCGAGGACCGCATCCTGCTTCATCTTCCCCTTCACCACGTCCACGGGATCGTCAACGTCCTCCTGTGCTCGCTCCGGAACGGAGCCCTCTGCGAGATCCTGCCACGCTTCAACGCCATCGACGTCTGGGAGAGACTGGCCCGGACCGAGATCACGCTCTACATGGGCGTGCCCACAACCTACCGGAGGCTCGCCGACACCTGGAAGCTGGCCGACTCCCAGACCCGGGGCGCCTGGAGCGCAGGAGCGCGCGGGTGCAGGCTCATGGTCTCGGGCTCCGCGGCGTTGCCGGTCCCGCTGCTGGAGAGTTGGGAGGAGATCACGGGTCAGAGGCTTCTCGAGCGCTACGGCATGACCGAGATCGGCATGGCGCTTTCCAATCCGCTGGAGGGTGAGCGACGGGCCGGTACGGTCGGACACCCGCTTCCCGGCGTCGAGCTCCGCCTGGTGAACGAGGAGGGTGAGGAACCGAAGCCGGGCTTCCTTGGCGAAATACATGTGCGCGGCCCGACGGTCTTCGGCCGTTACTGGGACCGGACCGACGAAACCGCGGAGGCATTCACCGAGGACGGGTGGTTCAGGACCGGTGACCTGGCATCGGTGGACGAGGACGGCTACTACCGGATCCTAGGGCGCTCGAGTCAGGACATACTCAAGACTGGCGGCGAGAAGATCTCGGCCCTGGAGATCGAAGGGGTCATCCGTTCGCATCCCGGCGTGCTCGACTGCGCCGTGGTGGGCGTCGGCGACGATGACTGGGGCGACCGGGTCTGCGCTGCGGTCGTGGGGAAGGCGTCGAGCCGGCTCGCCGAAGAGGAGCTCGCCGCCTGGGCCCGAGGGCAGCTGGCTCCCTACAAGGTTCCGAAGGAGATACGCGTGGTCTCAAGCTTGCCGCGCAACGCCCTCGGCAAGGTGATCAAGCCTGCAGTGAAGGAGCTCTTCGGAGAGAGCCGGTAGGCGACGGCATCTTTCCCACAATAAGGAAAATGTCCGCAGACCCCGGGGGGAGCCTGCGGACACCAGGTTGTCGTCGGTCGTCTTCCCTGACCGGCGTCAGCCTCCTACCAGTGGTAACCCACCCGGGCGTAGTAGAAGCCCCCGTTGAAGCCGAAGGGAGTGAACTGGCCGTATCGGTTGCCCACTCCGTCGGCCGCTCCCGGGTACTCCTGCGGGAAGGTGTTCAGGACGTTCTGGCCGCCCAGAGTCAGCCTGAAGCTTTCCGTGAGTGGATAGGACGCTTCCACATCGAGGAGCGTGCGCGCCGGATAGTCGATGGTGTTGCTGGAACCCGACTCGTAGTACGGGGTCTCGCCATCGAAGTAACCGCCCCAGTAACTGCTTCTCACCAGGACGGCAGCGCCACCGGCAAAGTCGTGCTGCACCGTCACGTTGCCGCGGACGTTCGGAAGACCCTCCTCCAGCCGGCGGATGCGCAACGCGTTCAGTGTATTGGCGTTCCATTTCGTGACTTCGGTGCGGTTGAAGTTCCACGCGCTGCTGATCGTCGTTCCCGAGAGGTCGTTGCCCACCATCCGGTAGGCCGCCACGAGATCGATACCCTGGCTGCGGGTATCGAAGTCGTTGATGAAAAAGCGGAACCTGGCCAGCACGCCACCCGGGCGGATGATCCCTTCGGCCAGAAGAGTCTCGATCTCGTCGGGGCTGAGCAAGAAGTCCTGGCTGAAAGTAAGCCGGTTCGACATGTCGATCTGGTACGCGTCGACCGACAAGTTGAAGTTGCCGCTCTCGGCGACACCGCCGATCGCGACGCTCACGGAGGTTTCGGGGTCCAGTGCCTCACCGCCGTACCTGGCCGCCAACAAGGAAGTCGACGGGATGGTGCCGTTGTTGGTCAGGTCGCCGAGGTCGAAGTCGTAGATGGTCGAGATGTTGAAGGCGTTCGACTGACCCGGAGTGGGCGCCCGGAATCCGGTGCTGGCGCTTCCTCGCAGCGCGAAGCCCTCGGTAAGCCTGACCCGACTCGAGAGCTTGCCGTTGACCGTCGTGCCGAAGTCTGAGAAATTCTCGGCGCGACCCGCCAAGCCAACGGTCCAACCGCCATCGGGGTCCCGAACCTCGAGATCGGTATAGCCGGCGTAGTTGGTGCGCGACCAGTTGCCTACAGTGAGCGGTCCGAAGCCGGTGAAACCGTTCGAACCGGGCGTGAAGCCCTGGCTGGCCAGAGGGCCCTCGGTCCAGGAGGCCTCGTCGCCCTGGATGATCTCGAAGCTTTCCGTCCTGCGCTCGAGTCCGCCCGCGACGTTGACCCTGTCGTTGAGGGCGTACGAAAGGTCGAGGTTGAGGTTCAGCTCCTGCTGATCGTAGATGCCCGGGCGGAAGAACGGGGTGCAGGGCTGCTCGGGAACGTGAGGCGAGGTGCCTTCGTCGCTGCACGGTTGATTCGGTCCCAGAGACGCGTTAACCGTGTTGTACATGAAGAAGTCCATGTTCGACCGGCCCCAACCGACGCTCAGGTCCCAGTTCAGGCCGTTCTCCAGAATACCCTTGAGTCCGGCCACGCCCGAGGCGTCGAGAATCTCGGAGCCGAACTGCGGGGTGAAGCCGCCCGGAAACAGCTTTTGGAAGGTGAAGCAGTTGGGGTTGGCGAGGACCTCCTGCCAAGCCGGCAGATCGGTGACCACGCCACCGGATACCGCCACCCGGGGGCACCCGGCGGAGCCGTCCAGGACACCGTCCTGGGCGTCGAGCAGATCGCCGACGAGAAGCTTGGAGCCCATCTCGTCGCCGGTTCCGAAGACGCCGCTGCGGGTATTCGGGTTTCTGAAGTAGAACCCGCCCTCCACCGTCTTGGAAACGTAGCTGCCGTTGCCGTAGAAACTGGTTCCGTTCTGGAATACGTAGCCCGTGTTGGCCCACAGCTTGATCTCGTCCTTGATGTCGGGCGAACCCCAGATCTGAGCCGGTTCGCGCACGCTGGTGTTGCCTGCGGCGATCAAGGCGAGAGCGTCGTTTCGCTGTACGGCACGATTCGTAGTTCCGGAGTTGCCGTACTCGCCGGTGAGGTTGAGAAAGCCATTGTCGCCGAGAGGAAGCCCGACGTTGCCGGTGATGGAGTACATCTCACCGTCGCCCTCGGTCAGGTAGCCGCCACTCTTGACCTCGAGGGAGCCGCCGGAGCGATCGTTCTTGAGAATGAAGTTCATCACGCCGGCGATGGCGTCCGAGCCGTACTGAGCCGCAGCGCCGTCTCGAAGAATCTCGGCCTGCTCCACCGCCGTTCCGGGGATGACCGAGAGATCCGGCCCCTGCGAACCGTCGGCTAGACCGTTTCCGTACCAGGTGATGACCGCTGTGCGGTGGCGGCGCTTGCCGTTCACCAGAACGAGCGTGTGATCGGGAGCGAGGCCGCGGAGATTCGCCGGTCGGGCGAAGGTCGCCGCGTCGGAGATCGGCTGGATGTTCACGTTGAACGACGGAGCGACGTTACGGAGCAGGTTGGCCATGTCTGTGTCGCCCTGCTTGACGATTTCGGCGCTCGGAAGAACGTCGATCGGCACGGCCGATTCGGTTACCGTGCGGGGTCGGGCGCGGGTGCCGATGGCGCTTATCCCGCCCAAGACGATCACCTCCTCGGAGAGGGCCGCGTCGGCGGAAGTGACCTGACCGGCGCTGACGGTGATGTTGACCGACTCGGTCGCGTAGCCGATCAGGCGGAACTCGACGGTCTGCGCGCCCGCCGGGACGCCCTGCACCGCGTAGACCCCGTTGCCGCGCGAGAGGGAGCCGAAACCCGTGCCGGCGATGGACACCTGGACTCCGGAGAGAGGCTGACCCGTCATGGCGTCGGTGACGGTTCCGCTGACGCCGCCGGTATCCTGAGCCGACAAGCCTGTCGAGCCCAGTGCCGCCAGTATCGCGAGTGCCGCACCCGCGGGACCGATGGTACTTCTTCTCATGTTGGTTCTCCTGAGTGAGCTGCGGATGTAACCATCCGCTTCCTGCGTGAACGGACGTTAGGCTAACGTCCGGAGAATGCAACCACGAACAAAACCATGGCGCTCCGACATCGGGAGAGCCATCGCGACCGCCGCATCGGAACGGCCTTGGTCAGTGTGCGTAGAAGGTGAGCCAATCTAACCGAAACCTCTGAAACCTGCCAGTCATGCCGATCGCCGCAGCGGAACACCAAGCCGACATCCTGGCCTCCCTTCGCAAGCTGAAGGGACGCGCCACCGTTGGAGACGTCACCTCCGACCTGGGGCTGGCCGCTGCGGAGGTCCGGGCCGGGCTCAAGGCTCTTCTAGGGACCCACCACGGACATCTCGCGGTCACCGACTCCGGCGAGCTCATCTACACCTTCGACCGGGGCTTCATCGCTCGTGGCTCGGAGCCGCTCCTCGCTCGAGCCAAACAGGCGATCACCGGCTTCCTCAAGAGCGCCTTCAAGGTCGCCATCGTCGTCGTACTGGTCGGGTACTTCCTGCTCTTCGTCGCGCTCGTCATCGCCGCGCTGCTCGCCAGACGGGACGACTCGGGCTTTGGAAAGCGGCGCGGGGGCGGAGGCGGCTTCGGTCTGGGGGATTTCGCGCTCTGGTACTGGATATGGGGATCGGGATGGGGTCGGGGCAGGCCGTACTACGGTGCGGCCTGGGAGCGATCGCTTCCCCGCTCGGTCAAGGTGCCCTTTTACAAGAAGGTGTTCGCGTTCGTCTTCGGACCCGACCTGCCCAATCCGTCGCAGCGTCGGCGCGACCGCGAAGCCCTTCAGCTCATCCGCGCGCGAGGAGGCGTGGTGTCGGCGGCCGAGTTCGTCGAACACTCGGGTCTCGAGCTGGAAAAGGCCGAGGACGAGCTCGCTCATCTCCTCGGGGCCTTCGACGGAGAGCCGACCGTCTCACCGGAGGGCGAAGTGATCTACGTCTTCCCCGAGCTCATGGCCAGCGCAGGGAGATCCCGCACTCGAGCTCCCGATCCAGCTTGGCTGAAACTCGAGAAAAAGAGGCCGCTCACAGGGAACACAGGTGCGGCGAACGCTATCGTCGTGGGCATGAACGCCTTCATTCTGGTGGCGGCGGCAAGCGCGCAGTCCTTCATTTTTCCCGCTCTGGGAATCGTCAATCCCGAGCTCGGCATCGTGACGCCTCCGCTTGCCGCGATGATCGGCCTGGTCTGGGTGCCGGTCGGTTTCAGCGCACTCTTCTTCGCCGTGCCCGCGCTGCGCATGCTGGGAGTGGTGAGGGAGAACCGGAAGCGTCGGGAGCGCAACGTCCGCCGCGTGCTGCTCGGGCTGATCTATTCCGAAACCCTCGCGCGCGGGGCCCCGATCTCGACTGCGGACGCGGGTCGCTACGTGACGCGGCGGCTCCGTTCGAGAGCGGCCGAAGGAACCGGCTCCTCCGAACGGGAAGCCGCCCGGGCGCTCCGTTCCCTGGCGCGGGAGTTCGACGCCGATGTGGTGGTGGACGAGAGCGGAGACGAGCACTTCGACTTCTCTGCGATCACGCGGCAGTACGCGGCGGGGGAGCTGGTCAGGTCCAACACGCGACTGGGAGAGATCGGCAAGGTCGTCTTCGCCACTGACGACGATTCGATCACCGAGTCCGAACGCGACGCCCGCCTCTTCGACCGCGCTCTGGCGGATTCGAAGACCGATCTCTCGCGCTACGTCCGGCGTGCGGAGAGCGTGGACTACCGGGACGACTTCGCGGGAATGGCATTCGACGCGGAGTTGGCGCGGGGGTGATCCGAACAGGCGTCGACGTTCTGCTGGGTGAGGACGACGGCGCACTCGGCCGTGAACTGAAAGGCCGACGTCTGGGCGCGATCGTCCATCCCGCCTCGGTCACGGCCGACCTCGTGCATACCGCGCAGGCTCTCCTCGACGCCGGTTTCCACCTGCGGGCGCTTTTCGGACCCCAGCACGGCGCGCGCGGCGAGAAGCAGGACAACATGATCGAGTCCGACCACTTCACCGACCCCGCCACCGGACTTCCGGTTCACTCCCTTTATGGAGATGTGCGGCGTCCCACGCCGGAGATGCTCGACGGGCTGGATGTGGTGATCTGCGACCTGCAGGACGTGGGCGTTCGGGTCTATACGTTCATCTGGACCATGGCGCTTGCCATGGAGGCGTGCGGCGAGGCCGGAGTCGGTTTCGTGGTGCTCGACCGCCCCAACCCGGTGGGATGCCTGGCGAGGGAGGGGCCGCTGCTTCGTCCGGGATTCGAGTCTTTCGTGGGGCTGCACCCGCTCCCGCTTCGTCACGGCCTGACCTGCGGCGAGGTCTCGAGGTGGCTGGTGGGTGAGCGGGGCGTGGAGTGCGAACTGGAAGTCGTGCCTTGCGAAGGGCTCGAACGTGCCACGATCTGGTCCAAGACCGGGATCTCCTGGGTCATGCCCAGCCCCAATCTGCCGACTCCGGACTCGTGCGCCGCCTATCCCGGCATGGTGTTGCTGGAGGGCACGAACCTGTCGGAGGGCCGGGGAACGACGAGACCCTTCGAGCTGGTGGGAGCGCCCTTCATCGACGGACCCGCACTTGTCGCCCGCCTCGACCGGGCCGAACTTCAGGGCGTCCGATTCCGCCCTTGTCACTTCGAGCCGACCTTCAACAAATTCGTCGGCGAGACCTGCGGCGGCATCCAGCTGCACGTGACCGACCTCGAGCGATTCCGGCCCGTCCGCGTCGCCGTCGAGCTTATCGCCGCGGTCAAGGAGCTCTGGCCGGCCGGTTTCGCCTGGCGCGAACCCCCCTACGAGTACGAGGAGACCCTCATGCCCATCGACATCCTTTGGGGCTCCGCCGGGTTGCGAACCGCTGTGGACGAGGGTTCTTGCCCGGACGCCCTGCTCTCGGAGGCGGACGACCTGGACCGCTTCGGCCGGGAGGTCGAACCCTACCTGCTCTACGTGTAGCGGCGGCCGGCGCCGGGGGTTCGTTTAGCCTTGGCGACCGAGGTTCAGGCCGTCGGCAACGGGCGAGCGGGACGCTTCGTCGGCCGGTGTCTCGGGAGGTACACCGCTTTCCCCGGTGCATGCCCAGAAACGCTCCATGTCCTCCTGGATGTGCAGATCGAGGGTCTCCCCAGGGTCCACGGTCAGTGTCGGGGTCCTGCAACGCGGTCCCGCAAGCACGTCGATCTCGATGTATAGAGGCTGGTCGATCTCGAACGGGATCGAGAAGGCTGCGTCGCGCTTGCCTGTGACCGAACCGATCAGGTGGCGCCGGCCGGGGGTCACCGCGTAGAGCCGGGCGTCGTTGAAACGGAGGTTCTGCACGTGAAGCCGCACCGAGTTCTCACCGACCGGGTCGCGGGTGAACGGGTCCTCCACCCCGACCGTGCGCCCCGGTCCCCCGCAGGCGGCGAGCGCCATGACTGCGGAGGCGAGGACGACGGAGGTCGGAAACGTTCTCATCTGATCGCCTCCGGCATTCGCTCCCTCAGCTCCTCGAGGTCGAGGGCCCAGACGCCTCTCCCGTGGGTTCCGGCGATGAGCATGTCGCTGGGGTGAACCACCAGGTCGTGCACGAAGGTGCTGGGCAGATTCCCCAGTACGTCCCACGACTCGCCGCGATCCATGGAAACGTAGGCGCCGACGTCGGTGCCCAGGTAGAGGACCTCGGGATTTTCGGGATCTTCGCGGATGATGTTTACGGGACCGACCGGGATCCCGTCGGCGATGCTCTCCCAAGTGGCGCCGTAATCCGAGGAGCGCCAGGCGTAGGGGCCGTAGTCGTCGTTACGGCGCCCGTTCTGGGTCACGTACGCCCTGCCCTCCACATGCTGGGAGGCCACGACCTCCGAGGTGAAGCGACCGGGGTGGAGTCCGGCAGTGATCTCCGTCCACTCGCCGCCGTCGTTCATGCTCGCATGGACCCGGCCGTCGTCGGTGCCCGCGTAGAGCAGCCCCCTGCGCAACGGCGACTCGGCGAGCGCGACGATGGTCTGGTACTGGATGTCGCCGATCTTGTCGGGGTCGTTGTAGGAGAGATCGGGCGAGATGCGCTCCCAGGTGTCGCCGCGATCCGTGGACTTGAAGACGTGCTGCATCCCGTGGTAGATCGTGTTGGGATCGTGGGGCGAGATGATGAAGTGCGCCAGCCACTGCCCTCTGAGCGGCGGCTCGCCTTCTGCAGCCTGCGGAACGATCGACTCCGTCTCGCCGGTGGCCAGGTTGGTGCGCCGTAGGCTGCCGTAGAAGCCGGCCGAGTAGACGATGTTCGGGTCCCGGGGATCGACGGCGTGATGGCTGCCCTCGCCTCCCGGCGCCCGGTCCCACGCTATGGGGCGGAGATTGTTGCGACCTCGGGAAAGATCGACCTCCGCGCTGAAGGAGCCGTGGTCCTGAACCGAGCCGTAGACTCTGAACGGCGTGCCCGTGTCGACATTCACGTTGAAGAACTGGACCATGGGCAGATCGACGAAGAAACGCCAGTTCTCACCCGCGTCGTACGAGACGTAGACCCCACCGTCGTTGGCGTTCACCAGATAGTCCGAGTTGTCGGGGTCGATGAAGAGGCCGTGATGGTCGCCGTGCATTCCGGTCAGCCTTCGGAAGGAGGCGCCGGCGTCTTCGGAGACGTTGAGCCCGAGCCCCATCACGTAGATCCGGTCAGGGATGTTGGGATCGACGCGCATCTGGCCGAAGACCCAGCCGTAGGTGGCGGAGAGTCCCTCCATGTAGGAGTCCTGTTGCGACGTCCGCCGCCATGACGCACCTCCGTCGTCCGAACGATAGACCGTCGCTCCCCGGATGACGTCCCCCCGGGGCCTGCCGTAGGAATCTGTCTCGGTGGTGTCCGCCGGGCGGGCGCTCTCGTAGTTGTCGACGAAGGCGTACACGGTCTCCGGCTGCGACATCGCCAGATCTAGGCCGATGCGGCCGCGGTAGCGGGCTTCCGGAAGCCCATCGTTGATCTGCGCCCAGGAAGCGCCGCCGTCGGTGGTCTTCCACACGCCGGATCCGGTGAAGTGGTCGTCCGAGCCGGTGAACGCGGGCTCGTTGCGGGGATCGTTGAAGGCTGCCCGACGACGTTGCCAGGTGGCCGCGTAGAGCGTGCTCGGGTCGTCTGGGTGGATCACCAGGTCGATCGCCCCGGTCATGTCGTCGACGAAAAGGGCCAGCTCCCAGGTCTCGCCCCCGTCGGTCGTCTTGTAGACGCCGCGCTCGGGGTTGTCGCGGTACTCCTGCCCGCTCGCCGCCACCCAGACCGTCTCGGGATCGGCGGGGTGGATGACGATGCGGGCGATAGTGCCGGTTTCGGTAAGACCCTTGTGCTCCCAGGTGTCGCCGCGGTCGTCCGAGCGGTAGATGCCCATGCCGGCGTGGGAGGAGCGGAAGATGTTCGCCTCGCCGGTTCCCACCCAGAGAATGTCATGGTCGGAGGGCGCGAGAGCGATGTCGCCGATCGAGGTGGTGAGCTGTTCGTCGAATAGCGAGGTCCAGGTGACACCTTCGTTGTCGGTCCGCCACACCCCGCCCGAGGCCCCGGCGGCGTAGATGGTGTAGGTCTCGCCCCTCGGGACGGCTACCGCGATGTCGGTCGAGCGCCCGGAGATGTTGGTCGGCCCCAGGTGTTGCCACTCGATCTCGCCGAAGGGTGAGAGCTCGACCATGGCGCGGTGTCGCTCGAACTCTTCGAGTCGCTCGGTGGCGGACATGCGTTCCTGGGCACCGGTCGGGCCGGGGAGCCCGGTGACCGATAGGAGCGCGGCCAGTGCGAGCGTCGCGGTCGGAAACGCGGTTCGGATGGTTCGGTCGGGTCTGATCATAGCGTTGGTTGCCAGGCTCTTCGGTTCCTGGTTTTGTGTCCCAGAGATAGCTGCACATAGTGAGCTGCGGCGGATGGCTTGGCCGAATATTGCTATCGGACGAGGCCATGTCCAATCTATCACCACCAAAGGACGTCTGCCACGACCTCGATCGACAAGATCGGAGCGACCGCCTTCGTAATAGCCTCAGATCCGCGAGAGCGAAGACAGCCGGCCCGAACCGCTCTTCACCGATCCCTACGCCGCACGGTTCTCAAGCGATTTCGTGCGCGCCGAACTCGGCGCTCACCGTCTCCAGGCGGCGGCGTCCGGGATCCCGCGGCTGAACATCATGTCCAGCCCCGGCCCAACGGTGCGCCCCACCAGGTCCGCGGCAACCTGAACTGCAGCCGGCAGGTCGCGAAGGATGGCGCGCACCTGCCCCGTGCGCGGATCGCGCAGGATGGCCATGGCGCGGTCGCCGTCGCCGTCGAGCGAGGCGGTCCCGCCCGGCCCGGTCAGCGTGACGGCGGCGAGCGCGGCCTGCCAGGCGGGCCGGGCGGGCACGACGAAGACGAACGACGACTGACCGTCGGCGTCCGCCAGCTCGGGCATGGCGAAGCCGATCGAGAAGAGCGTCTCGCCGTCGTCGGCGGTTCCGACGATC
>JAGWBQ010000027.1:31892-32254 GCA_021295815.1 Gemmatimonadota bacterium
CGACCGCGAACGCGGGTTCCAGAAACGGCGCTCCGTCCGCGTCGACGCCGCCCCAGAGCATGAGGGAGGCCGCCGGTTCAGCGACCGGGGCGTCGCCGGCGCTCCCCTCGTCGGCGAGACGGTAGCGGAGCGCCTTAGTGAAATGGTAGTCGCTGATCCAGGTCGGGTCGCAGTACGACATCACGTCCGGCCTGCTCGGGTACACCAGTCCGCCTCTTTCGAAATCGTAGCCCCAGACCCCGCTAGATCCATCGGGATACGGGAACGCCCAATCCGTTCCCGAGGGCCCCCCGCACGGCGCATGCCTCAGGCTCATGTTGTGGCCCAGTTCGTGCGCGATAATGAAGGCGCGCGGTTGCGAG
>JAGWBQ010000028.1 GCA_021295815.1 Gemmatimonadota bacterium
CTGGAACCCGCGTTCGCGGTCGACGCGCCGCCGCTGCTGCCCGACTCCGCCGGCGATCATCGGATCGTCGGAACCGCCGCCGACGGCGAGACGCTCTTCTCGATCAGCTTCGCCATGCCCGAGCTGGCGGACGCCGACGGTCAGTCGTCGTTCGTCTTCGTCGTGCCGGCCCGGCCCGGCTGGCAGGCCGCGCTCGCCGCCGTCACGCTGACCGGGCCCGGCGGGACCGCCGCGCTCGACGGCGCCGGCGACCGCGCCACGGCCATCCTGCGCGATCGGCGCACGGGACAGGTGCGCGCCATCCTTCGCGACCTGCCGCCCCAATACCGACTTGCCGCTGACGCAACGGCGGGCGTAACGGAACCCGGCCTGGAAGTGATGTTCAGCCGCGGAATCCCGGACGCCGCCGCCTGGAGACGGTGAGCGCCGAAGTCGACGCGCAGTGCGCCGCCTGAATTCGTCCGGGCATCGTCGAGATTCCCTCGGAGGAGGTGGGTTCGATGACGAATCCGACGTAACGACGCGGGTGCCGCTCAGGTGTGGCTGCAATGCGTATGGTATTGCGCTTTCGAGCCAGAATCCAGAAATCCCGAGAGCAGCTCGGCCGTACGTTTGGCGGCGCCAAGCTCCTCGTGCGCAAATCCGAGTCCGGCCTTTCGTGCACCAGCCCTCCGACTCTCGGAGGCGAGCAACCGAAGGACTGCGGCGACAAGTTCGCCGGGATCGGCGACGGTGAATCCCGCTCCCAGCTCGATAAGCTTCCGGGCGGCGGGAGCCCGTTCGTGCCGAGGACCGAAAATTACCGGACACCCGGCGGCCGCCGGCTCGATAACCGAGTGCAGGCCTCGCCTGCCGAACCCGCCGCCGACGAACGCGAGACCGGGGCCGTCGGCGTCTGCCGCGAGTCCGTAAAGGGCGGCCAGGGCTCCCACCCGCTCGACAAGCACCGTGCCGATCTGGTCCGGCGGCGCTTCGAGGCGGTCGAACGACGAACGTCCGAACTCGATCTCCGCAAAGGTCGTCCACGTCCGTCGATCCCCGAGTCGCCTCGTGATGCCGTGCAGACGAGACTCGCTCGGCTCGTGAGGAGCCAGGACAAGCAAGAGCTCCGGCACCGAGCGTCGCACTTCCCTGATCGCCGGAAGCAGAACCTTCTCGTCTGCGGGCCAGGTGGAGCCGGCCACCAGGACAGGCCGATCCGGTAGGGCGGTCAGACGGGTCCCGGCGCCCGAGCGCACGCGACCAACGGCGGCCTCCGTCCCGGGATCGCCGGTGACTCTCACCTCGGCGGTCACTCCCAGAGCCCGCAGGCGACGAGCGCTGACCTCGTCCACCGCGCAGCAGAGCGAAAGTCCGCCCCAGGCCGGGCCGAGGAGTCTGCGCGCGAGAAAACCGAGACGGCGAGACCCGGCAGAGACCGTGCCGGCGACGAGGGCCGTGGGCGTTCCAGCCCGCGCGAGCTCTCGAGCGAGGGTCGGCCACACCTCGGTCTTGGTGAACACTGCCAGATCGGGTGCCAAGGCACGGACCGCAGGCCGCAACACCCAGGGGAGATCCCATGGAAGGCAGTCGCTGAAATCGGCGCCGACCTCGGAGGCGAAGCCTCGCGCCGACGGCGAGAAATAGGTGAAGACGACCTGGGTTTCCGGTCGAAGTTCGCGCAGTCTCGCGATCACCGCTCGAGCCTGCTGGGCTTCGCCTGCGGAGGGAGCATGCATCCAGACCAGCGGAAGCTCCCGGTCGCCCCGCGCTCGCCCGCGCCCCCAGGCCGCAAGCCTTCGGTGCGCCTCGCTTCGTTCCTTGATCCCTCGGGCGAGCTTGGCGGCGCCTGAACCCGGCGGAGCGGCGCAGATCAGGGAGACGAGCGGCGCGATCAGCCGAAGAATCCAGGTCAGCCCAAGGTAGGCCGTGAACGTTATCCCCATCTCATGACGTAGACCTGGTGCGGGTAGGAATCCGGGAGAACCGGGCATGGAACCGGAGCTCCGGGGGATGCTTCGGGGTAGGTTGCCTAAGGGTCGCCCCGGTCGCGAAGCGGCGTTCGCGGCTACCCGGCCCGGCTTCCGCTCCGGGAGCCGTCGTGTTCACCCATATTCGCACAGGAGATGAAATGGGACTTCTCGTCTTTGGTTTTCTGGTCTTGCTCGCAGGTGCCGCAGTAGTGGTCGCCGGAGCGGCCCTCGTCGGTCCGTCCATGTCGCTCGGTTCTCGCAGGGTGACCGGGTACGGGCTCATGACGCTGGGCGTCGGCTTGATGTGCGCCAACTCGATCACAGTCATATCGGTAGGCGAGGTCGGTGTCAAGCACTTCCTCGGCATGATCGACGAAGATCCGCTAGCCGAGGGCGTACACTTCGTCAATCCGTTCGCCAGCATCGAGAAGATGTCGGTGAGGGAGCAGTCGTTCCCGCCCGACGGAGGGGTCGAGAGATTCGAGGCGCAGACGAGCGAGCAGCTCAACGTCGCCTTGGAGGTGGCGCTGCTATTCACCATCGACGGAGCTGCGGCCCCCCGACTCTACCAGGAAATCGGCACCGAAACCCAGCTCAAGAGCCGGATTCTGCTCAACGCGTTGCGGAACGGCGTCCGGGACGCGGTGGCCACCAAGTCCATCAACGAGATCTTCTCTCCCGATCGTCGCGAGGTCGCGGCCAGCATGCAGCAGGAGATCCAGCTCAAGGCCGGCAACCGCATCGAAATTCTCGATGTCTTCGTGCGGGACGTCCAGGCCCCGCCGAGTGTGCGGGAGGCGATCGAGTCCAAGCTCCAGCGGGAGCAGCAGGTGGCCGCCGAGGAATTCCAGACCCAGATCGTCCAGGAGCAGGCCCAGCAGGAGATCGAGAGGGCCCGAGGCATCGCCGAGTCGCAGAAGATCATCACCGAGGGACTGACTCCCGAGTACCTCACCTATCACTACATCCAGAAGCTGGGCGAACTCCCGGCGGGATCGGTGGTCTACGTTCCGACCGAGGCCGGAATACCGCTCATCCGGAATCTGGGCGGCGGAAACCGGTGACGCCGGGACCGGGGCGACGCGGGCTTTGGGAGTTCGAGGTTCGTCGATCGGCCGGCGGGGAAGCCTGAGATGCGGTTCGCCGTATTCGCCGTGATGCTTCTGGCCGCAGGCGGCTCGGGAGCCTGCTCGCCGGGCTACGTCCTCAGGGCCGGCTTCGAGGAGTGGAAGATCCTGCGCGCCAGCGAGGACATCGAAGACGTTCTGCGCGACCCGGAGGTGGACGAGACCACCAAGAGCAAGCTCGTCCTGGTGCTCGAGGCGCGGCAGTTCGCCATGAGCGAATTTGGCATCGACGTGGGAAGAGCCTACTCGTCCTACGTTGAGCTCGAGCGCGACACCCTCGCGCTGATCGTGTCCGCCGCGCATCGCGACATGCTGGTGCCGAAGACCTGGTGGTTTCCGATAGTCGGCAACGTGCCGTATCGGGGGCATTTCTCGGTCGAGGACGCCGACGAGGAGCGGATGAAGCTCGAGGCGGAGGGCTTCGACGCCATGGTGAGGCCCACGGCCGCCTTCAGCACGCTGGGCTGGTTCGACGATCCCGTGCTCTCGACCTTTCTCCGGTACGACGACGTCGAGATGATCACGACGCTGATCCACGAGCTGGCGCACCTCCATCTCTACGTCGCCGGCGAGGGCGACTTCAACGAGAGCTACGCGACCTTCGTAGGCCGCTCGGGTGCGGTGCGGTTCTTCTGCGGGCGGCGGGCCGGAGGCGAGAACACCCTGAAATGTCAGCGAGCTCGCGTCCGTTGGGAGGACGTCAAGCTCTTCGGGGCCTACATCGACGAGCTGCGCGCCGAGCTCACCCGCTTCTACGCCGACACGACGCTGACCAGCGAAGAAAAGATCGCCGGACGAGAGCCGATCTTCAGAAACGCCCTCAGCCGCTTTGACGCGGAGGTGGCGCCCCAACTCGAGTCGCTCACCTTCACGGGTTTCCGCGACACTGACCTGAACAACGTGACCCTCCTCTCGCGGATCAGGTACTACCACCGGCTGGACGATTTCGATACGCTGCTCCAGGAGTGGGAGGGGGACCTTGCGGCGCTGCTCCGTCACCTGAAAACGGTGGTGGAGGACGTCGACGACCCGTGGACGCTCGTGGAAGGGCCGGCCCGTGATCCCATGCCCTCCCCTTGATCCGATCACCGAGTGATACGAGTTTCACTACTCCGTCCGCTCCCGTACGAGAGTTAGGAGGGGGACCGACAAGCGACAGTGGACGGCCCGCCCGCGAACGGTGCGCCGCCGTTCGGCAACTTTCAACTTAGGAGGAAGAGTGAGTAGAGCAGAGCAACGCCGACAGGCGCGCGGTCAGGGCGGAAGCATGGGGAAGTTCTACGCGATTCTCGGCGGCATCGCTGTGGTCGGGGCCGCCGTGGTCGCGAGTCAGGTCATGGGGGGACCGGGGGAGGCGATCACGACATCGATGGACGTGGCCGCCATCGAGGACGATTCCGTGCTGCTGGCGACGGCGAAGCCGGTCGTCAAGGGTGATCCCGAGAGCTCGATCGCCATCATGCTCTTCGTGGACTACCAGTGCCCGGCCTGCCGTCAATTCGCCGCCATGGTGGAGCCGCAGATCGACCTGCGGCTCGTCGAATCCGGTCGGGCGAGCGTCGAGCAGTACGACTTCCCGATCGAGCAAGCTCATCCCCACGCCTTCCTCGCCGCCCGGGCCGCGAGGTGCGCCGGCGATCAGGATCGCTACCGGGACTACCACGACATCCTCTTCCGCAACCAGGATGTCTGGTTCTATCAGAACGAGGCCGTGGGCGCCTTCACAGACTACGGGGAGGAGCTCGCCCTCGACATGGACGAGTTCGGTGCCTGCCTGCGGAGCGAACGCCACGCCGAGGTGGTTTCCGCCAACCTCCAGTTCGGAACCCGACTCGGGGTCGGCGCGACCCCCACGGTCTTGGTGCTCGACCGCGGCGAGGGCGGAGGCATTCACCGCCTCAACGGCAACACCTACGAAGCCATCGAGGAGGTCGTCGGCGATATCGAAGCCGGCCGCGCGCAAGGAAGCTAGCCGCCGGTGGCTCGAGCGGCGACGATGGAGAACGTCACGGTTCACCGCAACCGGATGGCGATAGCGATTCTCTCGCTCGTAGGTCTTTTTGTGGCGTTCTACCTCTACGCCCACGCGGCGGGGTGGATGGGGGCTCTCCAATGCGGCTTGAGCGATTGCGACACCGTGCAATCGAGCTCCCACGCCCGGCTCGGGCCGGTGCCGGTGCCGCTCATCGGTCTCGTGGGATACGCGTTACTGCTGGGCCTGGCGCTCGTCGGACTCCAGCCCTCCTGCGTCGGTTCGAGCTGGATCGCTCGGCTCCTGCTTCTGGGCGCCGCAGCCGGCTGGGGCTACTCCGCCTACCTCACCTATCTGGAAGCCTGGGTCATCAGAGCGTGGTGCCAGTACTGCGTGGCATCGGCGATCATCATGACCCTGATTCTGGCGGCGAGCCTGCCGGAGGTGCGCCGGAGCTTCGGAGAGGCTCGACGAACACGTCCATAGTACCCCCGCAGACCGCCGGACTCCATGACGCCAGGTCGTCGGTGAGGTCCACGCGCACCATCTCCGCGCGGCCGCTCTCCATGACCCGTCCGGCGGCTTCGATCACCTCGGCCTCTCCGCAGCCGCCGCCCACGGTTCCCGAGAGTACGCCGTTCGCGTCGAGCACCATGCGGGCGCCGCTCTTGCGCGGAGTCGAGCCTCTGGTGGAGACGATGGTGGCGACCGCGCCCCCGGTCGCCGTTTCGCTCAGCCGAACCAGAGCGGCGTCGGTTCCCCTGCGATCGTCGTGAATCAAACGGTTCCGGCCAGGCGGACGCCGCCTCTCACGAGAGAATCGTAGACCCCGGGAGCCTCGAGGTCGGGGAATACCCGGTCCGCTTCGGTGTCGGCGAGCTCCTCGAGGCTGTACTGGCCCGTGGCCACGGCTACGGTCTCCATCCCCGCCAGGCGTCCGCAGATGACGTCGCGCGGCGTGTCGCCCACTATGACCATGTGGCTCGGATGGAGGTGGCCGCCCCAGCGACTCCGCGCCCGCTCCAAGGCGATGGCCGGCAGTTCGTTTCGGTCCATGGAGTCCGAACCGAACGCACCGAACGGGAAAAAGCGCGCCAGCCCTACCGATCCGAGCTTGATCCGCGCACCGTCGATGACGTTTCCGGTGAGAAGAGCCATCTCGACGCCCTCCTCGGCCGCCACGCGATAAAGGAGGTCGGGGATACCGGGCAGCACTTCGGGGAGCCGGTCGGGCAAGGCCTCGGCCAGGAGCTCGACGTAGCGAGCGAGCATCTCGGGAAGCAGCGCGTCCACCCTTTCCCGTTCGACGCCGGCCAAGGCCAGCAGCTCGTGCGCGATCTGCGGGTCGGTCTTGCCGGAGAAGCTGACGAGTTCCGGACGGCCCGGCTCCCCGTAGACCTCCTCCATGGCGGCGCAGAACACGCTCCTTCCGGGGCTTCCCCTCACGAGCGTGCCGTCGATGTCGAAAAGGATTACCCGATTGGTCTCAAATGTCAAGATCGAGGGTCCTGATTGCCTTTGGATCGATGTTTCCGCCGCTGAGCACGGCGACTACCCGGAGGTCTTCGGTCTTGACCGTGCCGGACATGATAGCCGCCACTGTCGCCGCTCCGGAATACTCCACCACCAGCTTCTCGCAGGCCATCAGGTGGGCTGCGGCCTTGAGGATGTCGTCGTCAGAGACGGTGACGATGTCGTCGAGCAGAGTGGAAGCGTGGAGATAGGTAAGCTCGCCGGCTATGACCGGAGCCAGTCCGTCGGCCACGGTGTCGATGCTCTCGAGCTCGACTGGACCGCCCGCCTTGAGAGCCGCCTTCATGGATGCCGCACCCTCGGGCTCGACGCCGATCACGCGGGCCTCGGGGCGTAGAGCCTTGATCGCCGCGGCCACGCCGCCCGCCAGGCCGCCGCCGCCGATGGGGACGAGGACCATGTCGAGTCTCTCCACCGAGTCGGCGATCTCGAGCCCGACGGTGCCCTGTCCGGCGACGATGTCCGGGTGTTCGAACGGTGGCACGATGGTCATCTTCCGTTCGATGGCGATCTCTTCCGCCTTCGCGCGCCGTTCGAGGGAGGTCGTGCCCTCCACCACGATCTCGGCCCCGAGCCGCTCCGCCCCGCGTCTCTTCACGTCCGGCACGGTCTCCGGCATTACGACGGTCACCGGTGCGCCCCGCACCCGCGCGGCCATGGCGACCGCCTGGGCGTGATTGCCGGAGGAGTACGTGACGAGCCCCATCGACACCACCTTCGGCAGGAGGCGGGAGATGAAGTTGTAGGCGCCGCGCAGCTTGAACGATCCGGTGCGTTGCAGGTTTTCGCACTTCAGACCTACGCGGACGCCGGTAAGCTCGTGCAGATGAGACGATTCCACGAGAGGAGTTCTCGCCACCACGCCGGCCAGCCTGCGGGCCGCCGCCTCGACATCGAGCAGCGACACCACCGTAGGCGGAGGTTCGGGAACCGGTACCTGCTTGGCGCGCGGGGTCACGCCTTCTCGTCCGCTTCTCCACCGTCGTCGACCAAAGCGACATCGACAACGGAATCACGTTTACCGAGTGAAACCAGCTTGACCCCCTGAGTCGCGCGTCCGATCAGGGAAATGGCCGAAGCGAGCTGTCGGTTCACAACCCCGTTTTTGGTCATGATCATGAGGTGTTCGCCCTCCCGGACGGCTCGCGCCGCCACGACCCGACCCGTTCTTTCTGAAACCTTGAGGTTGATTACACCGGTTCCTCCCCTCTGTTGCAGCCGGTACTCGTCGATGGAAGTCCGCTTGCCGAGGCCTTTCTCAGAGACGGCGAGCACGGTGGTGTCGTCCCGGAGCACGACCATGTCGACCACCTCGTCGTCCTTTCTGAGGTTCATGCCTTGAACCCCCATGGAGGCCCGCAGCAGGGGACGTACGTCAGACTCCCGGAAACGGATGGCGGCGCCCGCGCTGCTCGCCAGGAGGATCTCGTCGGAGCCCGAGGTCAGCCTGGCCTCGAGGAGCTCGTCGTCCTCGCGAATCCGGATGGCGATGATGCCGCCCTTCTGGACGTGGCGATATGCGGAGAGCTGCGACTTCTTGACTATGCCCTTGCGCGTGCAAAAGAAGACGTACTCGCCGCCGTCGAAATCGCGGACGGGCAGCACCGAGGCGATCCGGGAACCGGGCTCCAGGTCGAGGAGGTTGACGATCGCTGTGCCCTTGGCGTAACGACTGCCCTCGGGAATCTGCCAGACCTTCAGCCAGTGGCACTGCCCGTCGCGCGTGAATACCAGGAGGTAGTCGTGAGTCCGGGCGATGAAGATGTGCTCCACCCAATCGCCGCCCTTGACGTCCATGCCGCGCAGCCCTTTGCCGCCCCGGAGCTGGGCGCGGTAGTTCTCCGGCGAGAGCCGTTTCACGTAGCCCTCGTGCGAGATCGTGATGACCGCCTCCTCGTCCACGATCAAGTCTTCGACGTCGAAGTGCCCGATCGGGCCCGTGATCTCGGTCCGCCTCTCGTCGCCGTACTTGTCGCGGACGATCCGCAGTTCGTCGGCGACCACCTCCATGCGGCGTTCGCGCGACGCGAGGAGCTCGCGAAGCTCGCGGGCCGTTTCTCGGATCTGCGCGAGCTCGGTCTGCAGTTTCTCGATCTCGAGACCGGTCAGACGCGAGAGTCGCATCTCCAGAATGGCTTTCGCCTGCTTCTCGCTCAAATCGAACGCTTCGATGAGCTGGCTCGACGCGGTCCCGGAGTCGGGCGATCCCCTGATGATCCGGATCACCCGGTCGATGTTGTCGACCGCGATCACCAACCCCTCGAGCACGTGCTGGCGAGCCAGAGCCCGGGCCAACTCAAACTCGGAGCGCCTGACCACTACGTCGTGCCTGTGCTCGATGAAATGGCCGAGGATGCGACGCAGCGGCAGGATGCGCGGCTCGCCGTCCACAAGCGCCAGCATGATCGCGCCGAAGGTCCGCTGCATCTGCGTGTGCCGGTAGAGCCGGTTGAGCGCCACGAGCGGTACCGCGGAGCGCTTGAGCTCGATGACGATGCTCATGCCGCGCCGGTCGGACTCGTCGCGGAGGTCGGAGATGTCCGGCAGACGACCGTCGCGCACCCCTTGAGCGATCTCTTCGATCAGTCGCGACTTGTTCACCATGAAGGGGATTTCCATGACGACGATGCGGACCTTGCCCCTGCGGTCCTCCTCGATGGTCGCCCTCCCTCGCTGGGTGATGCGCCCGCGCCCGGTCCGATATGCTTCGCGGATGCCCGAGCGTCCGCAGATGAAGGCGCCCGTCGGGAAGTCCGGGCCGGTGACGATGTCTTCGAGCCGCGCCTGCGGCAGTTCCGGGTCTTCGATCAGCGCGAGTGCGCCGTCGACCACCTCGGCGAGATTGTGGGGAGGCACGTTGGTGGACATCCCGACCGCGATGCCGGACGAACCGTTGACCAGCAGGTTGGGGATGCACGTCGGCAGCACCGTCGGCTCGTTTCGGCTGCCGTCGAAGTTGGGTGCGAACTCGACGGTCTCCTTCTCTATGTCGTTGAGGAGCTCCGGCGCTATTCGGGAAAGCCGGGCCTCGGTGTAGCGATATGCCGCCGCGGCGTCGCCGTCGATGGAACCGAAGTTGCCCTGGCCGTCGATGAGCGGGTAGCGCAGCGAGAAGTCCTGAGCCATGCGCACAAGCGAGTCGTAGACTGCGGAGTCGCCGTGCGGATGATACTTGCCGAGCACGTCGCCGACCACAGTGGCGCATTTCTTGTAAGGGCGGCCGGGCCCCAGACCCAGCTCGCTCATGGCGTAGAGGATACGTCTGTGCACGGGCTTCAGCCCGTCGCGGACATCGGGGAGCGCGCGTTGGACTATCACGCTCATCGAATAGTCGATGAAGGATTCCCTCATCTCCCTTTCAAGCGTCTTTGGCCGAATCCGCCGCGCTTGGCTCTCCTGTCCGGAGAGGTCTTTTTCTTCGCTCATGTAGTAAAGTGGCGGCGGTGGTTCAACTCCACCGAATGTGATCGCGCATACCAATTAAATATAACACCTTCGCCACTGGCTGCGACCGCCCCTTGCCGCTCTCTTCGACCGCCCTCGGTGCGACACGGCTCCGGGCCGGGACCGGGCTACCCTCCGAAGAAGCGCTCGGGGATGCGTTCCAGGTCGGACAGGGGCGTGCCGCTCCCGCCGCGCCGGACCAGCACCAGTTCGCCTGCGACGGCGACCGCTATCTCCTCGGGGGTTTCGGCGCCGATGTCGAGGCCGATGGGTGCGTGGATCCTGGCGAGACGCTCGGCCGGGATCCCGTCGGCGATCAGTTGGACGTAGGTGGCGCGCACCCGCCGCCGGCTGCCGATCATGCCGATGTAGGCCGGAGGAGGGTCCGACTCCAGCGCCTCCGCGAGACACGTGTAGTCGTAGCGGTGACCGCGAGTGACCAGGACTATATGGGAGCGGGAGTGCAGCGGGACGTCGACGAAGGGACGGTCGAAGTCGACGGGAAGGAGGCGGGCGGCCTCCGGGAATCGCTCGCGGGTGGCGAAGCCGGGGCGGTCGTCGAGCACGCTGACCCTGAAGCCTATCTGGGAGCTCATTCGGGCCAGGGGAATGGCGACGTGTCCTGCTCCGACGATCACCAGCTCCGGGTCCGGACGGTGCGTCTCGACGTAGATGTCGAAGCTGCCGGCCTCCGTGGCGAGGGTCACGACCCCTGGGAATCGCTCGCCGTCGGGCCCGCGGTCGTCGGCGACGGCCTTCCTCAGCGCCTTTTCCGCGACATGGTCGAGCTCGGCGTCCCCCAGCGAGCCCGTCACCTCCGTGCCTGCGGCAGCATCGCCCGGAGGTCCGTATCCGGCGATCGCGACCATGCGTCCACCCGGCTCGGTGTCCGAACCCGACCGGACCAGGAGCGCCACTGCGGCCTCAGAGCCGGCCCGTACCGCCGCGGCCAGGGTCCGGGTCGCCTGCGCCGCGGTCAGCATCGGCGGTCCTCGCAGGATCTCGCACGAGCGCCGAGTGCGACAGAGCGCCGTCCTGCCGTGGGAAGTTCGTCCACGGGCCTGCTAGGGATCCCTGCCGAAGGCGGCTCGGTAATCGCCCGGGGTGTCGATGTCCTGGGTGACCCCGGCGCACTCCACGTCGCGGTATGTTCTTCGCTCCTGGTGACGTCTCGTGACGGTGCGAACCCCGTCCTCCAGGGTCGGTGCGAGGAGCTCGCCGAAGAGCGCGGACCCGATGAGCACGGGATGACCGCTCCCGCCCCGGTAGCGGGGCACCGCCAGGGCCGGAGCCCGGTCGTCGTCCGGGTCGAACGTGCGGGCCGCCCGGATCAGGGCCTCGACGGCCTCCGCCGACACCAGCGGGTGGTCCACCGGATGCCACAGCACCGCCGCGACACCGCTCGACGGGGCCGAATCCGGACTCGCGCCCAGAGCCTCGAGCGCGGCCCTCATGGACGAGATCGGTCCGACGGACGGGTCGGGGTTCCGGACACACTCCGCGCCGGCCCGCATCACGGTCGCGACACCGGGCGTTCCGTCGGGGCCGATCACGACCAGAACTCTGTCGCACCCTCCGTCGCGGTGCGCGGAGACGATTCGTTCGAGGAAGCTGCGCCCACCGGCGTCGAGAAGAGCCTTGGGCCTGCCCATGCGCCTGGATGCGCCGGCGCAGGGTATCACACCGGCGATCACGTCCCTGCCGCTTGTGGCCCGCGGACGATCTCCCGCGAGCACCGAGAGCCTCCTACCGGTCCACGGATCGCTAAAGCTTGGCGCGCTCCTCCGCGTTTTCGCGGCCGAGCGTTATCGTGACGGGCTCGGAGCCTTCGATCGTTATCGGGAGGTTCCAATAGAGTTCCGTGTACACGAGCTCGTAGCGTGCGTGCACCCAGTATTCGCCGGGCGCGACCATGAAGGTGCCCCGGGCCACGCCGCTGGCGTCGGTGGTGTCGTACATGCGGTCCGCGCCCGCCTCCGCAAGCTTCAACTCGATGACCTCCGTGATGTTCGCGTAAGCCTCGTCGGCCCAGATGTCGCGCTGCATCTGCACGGCTCTGGACTGCGCCACCGTCGCCACTTGGAGTTCGGTGAAGGCCTCGAAGGCACGATCCTTGTCACGCTCGATGCGGGTCAGCCGGCCTTCGAGCGTGTTGAACTCGGTAAAGAGTTCCTGGTAGCGACGCTCTCCCCGGCTGTACTGCTCCATCTCCCCCGAGATGGTCTGGAGCCGGCTGCGAGTCCCTGACCATTCGAGTTCCAGCGTCCGCCAGACCCCCTGCGCTTCCTGCACGTCGGTGCGAGCCTGCCGGAGTTCCTCGGGGATCTCGGGTTCGGGACGTTCGGCCTCGGCGTAGACGGCGCCCAGGGAGTCGAAGAGATGGTCGCGGTCGTAGGGAAGCAACTGGACTTCGATTCCCTCCAGGGTTTCGTCGTCGACCTGGACGAGAACGACGACCTCCGCCGAGGCGCAGGCGGATGCGGTGACCGCGAGAAGAGCGGCTGCTGCGAGGCGCTTCATGCTGGTGCTGACTCCGTGTTGCGTGAGCGTTCCGGCTCTGATCGCGGTCGGATGCGACCACGAAATCGAACGAAAATATGAAGGTTGTCTCGATTTAACGCAAGACTCGACAGTTCTCGATATCGTTCCGGCTCGTCGCCTCCGTCCCGCCGGTCATCCTTCGAGCAGGCGTTGGGCAGCTCGGACGAGGTCCTGATCGGCGCCGGTTCCGGTGTACCGCACGCGACCCTCGGCGTCGAGCATGACCACCGTCGAGGTGACGAAGGCGTCGTAGGCTCTGACGGCGTCGCCCTTGCCGTCCCAAAGGTAGGGGTAGGCGGCCTCGTGCCGGCTTAGGTGTCGGATGACCCGCCGAGGCGTCTGATTCACCCCCACCGCTATGGCGACGATGGCGAACCCCTCACCGTGGCGCTCGCTGAGTTCGTCGAGCTGAGGCTGGAGCGCTTCGCACTGATCGCACCAGCTCGCCCAGAATTCGATCAGGGCGGGCCTTCCCGCGATGAGCTCGGCCAGATCGACCGGGTTGCCGTCCAGGTCTTCGATGACGACCGCAGGAGCTTCCGAGCCTATGGGCAGGGAGACCCCGTTCCCCTCGGTGGACTGGGCCCGGAGCGTGAGGGGCGATGCGAGATGGCCGGCGGCCAGGACGAGGCCGGTGGCGAGCGGGGCGGCGAGGCTTCGGAAGAAGAACGGAGAAATCATCTTAGCGGGAGTTGGCAGCGAAGGCGACGCGTGCCGCGTCGGAGCGCTTGCGGAAGGGGTTCACAGGTTGTAACCTGCCTGGACGAAGTAATACTGAGCCATGGCTATCATTGTTACGGCCGACGCCCGCTTCACCCATACCATCCAACCGCCGGTGCGGGGCAACCGCGAACTCAGCCCGGCGAAGACGCCCACGCCGATGAGGAGCGAGGTCATCCCGAGCGAGAAGACGAAGAGGTAGGCGAATCCCCAGAGGCCGGCCCCCGTCGCCGCCACCCAGGTGAGCACGACCGCGAACGCCGGTGCGCCGCAGGGGGCTGCGACCACTCCGGACATCGCCCCCATCGCGAAGACGGCCGGATAGGAGCCCGCTCCGGTCCGCGACGCCCGCTCCAGAAGTCCGCGCGGAATGGGGACCGGCAGCACGTCGAACATGACGAGAGCGAAGAGGAGCAGAAGGTTGCCGATGCCCAGAAGCGCCCACGGACTGGCGCTGACCGTCCCGAAGATCTCACCGGTGACTCCCGCGACCGCGCCCAGCACGGCGTAGAGAAGAGCGAGACCGACCGCGTAGGTGAGCGAGAGCGCCACGGTGCGCCGTCGCGTCTGACCGGCCCGCGAGCTTCCGGCGATCACCGCGCCCGTGATCGGAATCATCGGGTAGACGCAGGGCGTGAGGCTGGTGAGCACCCCGGCGCCGAACATGAACGCCAACGCGATCAGCGGATCGCCCGATAGAGCGTCGCTCCAACCCGAGCTCGGCTCGATCTGCGCCAGGAAGAGGAGGTTCAACGGGGGAGCCGGGAGATGGGGGCGACGGAGGGACGGCCGCAATCTGAACACTGACGCTACGGGGGTGTTCCAAACGCCGAACCCATGAAGAAGGAACCGACCATACCTGGAAAACCGCACGCCGGCTCCGTGTCGCGCGGGCAGGCCTGCCGGAAGCTTCGGCGACGAAGGTCGCCGGGTCTCCTCCCGGTCCTGGGGCTGACGTTCGCCCTAGGGGCTTGCGGCGAGGACGAGCCGCCGGCCCTGAGCGTCGGGTCGGTAAGCTATTCGGCGAACGAGCTGTTGGGGCTCACCGCCGAAAGGCGCGAGGCGCTGGCCACCATCGCCGGCCTGGGACTTGCGATCGCGGACTCCAGCGTGGAAGAGCTCGGGGCCCCGTTGGTGGATCGCCGCGCCGACGAGCGTCTGCTAGACCTCCTCAGGGCCGATCTGACGGTCGAGAGCGCGGGAATCGACGGCGCCGAACTCGAGCGAAGGTACGGGGCCGATCCGGACTGGGAACTCACGGTGCGCCACATTCTCTTCTTCAGCGAGCGCTTCAGGTCGCCGGAGCGGAGACGGGCCGCGGAGGAGAAGGCCGGACGCGCCTTGCGGCTTCTCCGCGACGGTGCCGACTTCGCCGAAACCGCGGCCATGCTCTCGGAGGAACCCGGGGCCGAGGGAAGCCAGGGCCTGCTCGAACCTGGTCGCCGGGGTTCGTGGGTGGAAGAATTCTGGAGCGCGGCCCTGGAGCTCGAACCCGGTGAGATCAGCGAAGTGACCGAAACCAGGTACGGCTACCACATTCTCCGGCTCGAGGCGCGCGAACCGCTGCCCTTCGTGGATGGCCGCTCCGAGCTCGTCGAGAGTATCGCCGCCGGGCTGGGATCGCTTGCGGAGCTTACGCTGAACTCGCCCGACGACACCGCCGCCGCCCTGGCCCAGGCCGAGCGAAGGGAGCTGACGCTGCCCGCGGGCGCGCGCAAGAGGTTGATGGACGAATGGATCGCCGACGCGCGCTACTGGAGCGAGGCGCTCGGATTCACCCGCGGCCTGACTCCCGAAGGGGTGGCCGCGGCAGCCTTGGCCGCGTTGGGCCTACCGGCACAAAACGCGGTCATCGCCCGTAACGAGCTTCAGCTTCCCCAGCACGCGGCGCTGACCCGCATGCGCTACGCAACCTTCGTCGCACCGGCCTTCTGACATGTCCGCAGCCCCAAAGATCAAATTCGCGGCGATCCTCGCGGTCTATCTCACCGCCATCTGGTTCCTCTGGAACACGCCCTACATCTTCCCGATCAAGATCTTCGTGGTCTTTCTCCACGAGGTGAGCCACGCCCTGACCGCGGTGCTGTCGGGAGGATCGGTGGAGAGCATCGAGATCAACAGGCTCCAGGGCGGATATGCGATCACGAGGGGAGGGATACCCTTCCTGTCCGCGAGCGCCGGCTACCTCGGGAGTCTTTTCTGGGGCGTGGTCCTCGCCAGGCTTGCCATGTGGCGCAGGGTGAGCGGAGGCCTGACTCTGGCGATCCTGGGCGTGCTGGTGCTGGTCACGACAGCGGTCTGGGTGCGGGGCGAGTTCGGATGGCTCTTCGGCGCGCTCTTCGGCGCCGGATGCATCCTGGCCGGCAGGTTCCTCCCTCGGACCGTCAGCCGAGGTACGGTTCTGCTGCTCGGCCTCACAAGCATTCTCTATGCGATCTGGGACATCAAGGACGACATCATCGACCGTCCCGAAGTCATGTCCGACGCCGCCATTCTCGCTGAGATGACCGGATTTCCGACGATGTTCTGGGGCGTCATCTGGATCGCCGTCGCCATGTTCGTCGCCTGGAAGGAGCTGGTCAGAGCCTTCAGACGCGCCGGGGCGCCCGGGAGGGAGCAAGCCGGGGGCGAGTAGGCTCGGCCTCGCGAACCTCGGTAGGTCCGCCCGGTTGAAACTGGGCCTGCGGGACCTGTCTCTCGGGATGCAAGAACCTCAATATGGCCACCGAGCGGCCACGCGAAGTGTCCGGTGCCCACCTCTTTGGAGTTGCCCCGCTATGACGGACATGTTTCCTTTTGGGTGCAACCTAAGGAGGTGAGTCATGGCGGGAAGAAGGCGAG
>JAGWBQ010000029.1 GCA_021295815.1 Gemmatimonadota bacterium
CCAGCACCTCGCCACGCCGGACCTCTAGGTCGAGGCCTTCCAGCGCCAGCACCGGTCCGTATCGATGTGTTACGCGCGCGAGGCTGGCCAGGGTAGGGCTATGCGCGGCTTGCATGGGTTGATGTTACGAGTCCGTGGTGAGGGTGGTTTCGCGAACGACGCAGGGATGTCGCAGCACCAAGAATGGACAGTTGGTTTAGGCTCAGAGCGACGCCCCTCGACTTGTCAGGGCCCCGCCCGAGCATCTGTTACTGGCCGCGCAAAATTGCAGAGAAGTGGCCGTCGAAAATGGCAGGGTTTTGGAGGCTGAGGGTCGGGTGGCTGAGTTGTTGGAAGCGGAGGTCCCTGGAGGCGCCAGCGGCCCTCGAAGCTCGATCCGTACAAGGAGATCATCGACACGCGTTTGGCCGAGTATCCGGAGCTGAGTGCCGTGCGGCTATTCGAGGAAGTCCAGGCGGCGGGCTATCCAGGCGGATACGGGCAGGTGAAGCGCTATGTACGCGAGGTCCGGCCGCGACCGCCGGCAGAGTGGCGCGGTCCTCTTCTTCCAGCTCATCAAACCGGCGCTACGGCCAACGCCTCGACCGTGCTGACCTCGAACAAGGGCTTCGAGGAATGGGGACAGGATCCTCGGCGACGAGGTCATGGCCGCCGCCCTGTTGGGCCGGCTGCTCCACCGGTGCCACATCGTCAACATCCGGGGTAACAGTTACCGGAAACCGCCTCAATTCGCGGGAATCGCGTTCCCCTCACAACCACCCCATCACGGCTTTTCCAGAGCCGTGAATACGCTGCGTTTCGCGGCCCTTGGAGACGAGCCACAGCCCATAATGGGATGCCGTGACGAACGCGCTCAGAAGACGTGATCCTACCGATGACCGTGCTCAGGCGGCTGGACGCGGTGCTGGAGCCTACCAAACGGGCCGTCCTCGACATGAAGGCAACGCTGGACGCCGCCGGGGTCACGAACCAAGACGCCGCGCTCCGGCAGGCGGCCGGACAGGCCTTTCACAACACCTCGCAGTTCACGCTCAGCGACCTCCGGGCGAGAGCCGGAAGGCAGCAACTCCGGGCCGACTTCGAGGACTACCTCGACGGGTTTTCGCCCAATGTACAGGACATCCTTGACAACTTCGAGTTCCGCAACCAGATCCCGCGCCTCGACAGGGCCGACGCGCTGGGTTCGCTGATCGAGAAGCTCACCTCGCCGGACATCAACCTGGGTCCCGATCCGGTGAGGGACACCGACGGCGCGGTCCGGCATCCCGGCCTCGACAACCACGGCATGGGCACGGTCTTCGAGGAACTGATCCGGCGCTTCAACGAGGAGAACAACGAGGAAGCGGGCGAGCACTTCACCCCGCGCGACGCCGTGACGCTCATGGCGAAGCTGGTGTTCCAGCCCATCGCCGACCGGATCGAGTTCGGAACCTACCTGCTCTACGACGGGGCCTGCGGGACCGGCGGCATGCTGACGGTGGCGGAGGACGAGTTGCACGGTATCGTTTATTCCAGTAAGATACACGATAACAACATCCTATCGACATCGTATAGGACCCCTCCGGACCCCTTGGGACCTAGTGACCTGAACAGATCGAAAAGCCATGTACACCACATGCATGTTCTGCAAGAAACCCCTCGCCGCGAACGAGGTGGTCGAGACCTTCCCGGTCGGCCGCAGGCTTGCCTTCGACTCGGCGAAGGGACGGCTCTGGGTGGTGTGCAGGAAGTGCGGGCGGTGGAACCTGACCCCGTTGGAGGAGCGCTGGGAGGCGGTCGAGGACTGCGAACGCCTCTTCCGCGCAACCCGCATGAGGGCGTCCACGGAGAACATCGGCATCGCGCGCCATCCGGCCGGCCTGGATCTTGTCCGAATCGGAAAGCCGCCGCGCGGGGAGTTCGCGGCCTGGCGCTACGGTGACCAGTTCGTCACGCGGAGGCAGCGTATGGGTATTGGGATGGCCGCAGGCATGGGAGGCTGGGGTGTGGTCTGGGGCCTGCAATTCGCGCCCGTTATGGCCACGTTGGGCACCGCAGCTGTCTGGCCACTGCTCGCCTGGGCCTTCCTCCGCCCGATGGCCAGGGTCCGGGTCGGTGGAGGGGCCGGCGGTGACGGCCCCGTTACTCCGGCGAGCGTGGCGAAGTTCAGGTTCCTCGATGTCCAGTCGATTCGCGTATTGCCGGACGCAGGAGAACCGGGCTTGAGCGTTGAGATCAGCAAATCGATACGCACGGTGCGGTTCGCCGGAGAGGACGCCCGGCGGGTGGCGGCCGCCCTGGTGCCGCTCCACAACAGTTGGGGCGGATCGCGCCTCACGGTCCAGCATGCGGTTGGGGAAATCGAATCCAGCGGCCACCCCGCCCGTTTCCTTGCCGATGTCGCCAAACGGGACCACGGCAACTGGAAAGGAAGGCCCGGGTATGTGAACAGAATGCCCAAGCCCACCCGCCTGGCCCTGGAAATGTCCCTTCACGAAGAACAGGAACGCCGGGCACTTGAAGGCGAACTACGGATATTGGAACAGGCGTGGAAGGAGGCGGAGGAGATTGCGGCGATCGCCGACAGCCTCCTCCTCCCCGCGCGCACCGACCGGTACGGCCAAGACGGCTGAAGCGCCAAGTACCGAACCTGCATGCTCCCCACGCGTCGCGATTTGGGGGAAGAATGGAATGGGTTCGTTGAATGTGGAAGGGGTGACTCCGTGCCGCGAGGAGCGTTGCGACGAGCGGCACGGAGTCGCGGCCTCGGCACCCCCGCCGGCGCCGGATCCGGAGGTTGCGGCGAAGGCGACGAGGCGGCGCTTCACGGCAGCGTACAAGCTGTCGGGCGGGAAGCGTGAGGCGAGGAAGGTGCGCAAGCTGGAGCGGGAGGTTGCGCGGCTGCGCGAGGAACTCCGCAAGGCACGCATCATCATCTCAGCCGAGGTTTCGGATCGCTCCTACCTCATCCTCTCGAAGTACCACACGCCCCCCTCGTCTCCTCCGGTAATCAGATCGAGGTCGCCGTCTCCGTCCAGATCCGCAAGCTCGCCGGTCACCCAACGCGGTAAGGCGTCAGGCGCCGGGAAGGGGCTCTCCACAGCATGGAATGCGCTCTCGCCGTCGACGGGATCGTTGCGGAAGTACAGGATGCCGTTTTCTTCCGAGCCGATCATCAGGTCGAGGTCGCCGTCCCCGTCCGCGTCGACGAGCTTGGGGAAGCTCCTCCGTCCGACATCGATCTCCAGGTACTCGTCCGTCACCATGACGAACAGGGGCTCCCGGGCGGAGCCTTCGTTGACGAAGTAGTTGACGGTGCCGGACGACTCGCCTACCAGAAGGTCGAGGTCGCCGTCCCCATCCAGATCGCCCAGGGTCGGCGTAGTGTTGCTCCCACGCGTGATCGCTAGGTAGGCGGAGTCCACGAGAACGAAACGGGGCTGGGTGGCCGAGCCCTCGTTCGCCAAGTAGCGGAGTTCGTTCCGCCAGGTTCCGAGGATCATGTCGAGGTCGCCGTCCCCGTCCAGGTCGCCGAAGGCGGGCGCGTTGTGGTAGGCGCCGTCGAGCGGGAACTCACCCTTCCAGACCATGAGCGGTTCGGTGGGTGAACCCTCGTTCTCGAAGAGGAAGACTCGGGCGTTTGGCAGGTCGGTCGGATCGATCTTCTGCCCGAGCAGGAGGTCGAGATCGCCGTCGGAATCGAGATCGACCAGCGCGGGCACGCTCTCGGCGCCCACATCCACCTGGCGCACGAACGCCGAAGACCATCGGACCCAATCCCCGCCATCCTCCTGGGTGAAGAGATAGAGGTTGTCGATCGTGGAGGTGTTGGCGTTGTTCGAACCTCCCAGGACACCCATGAGCAGGTCCACGTCGCCGTCCGCATCGTAGTCCCCGAAGGTCGGCGCGTTGTAGCCGCTCGTGAGGACGGGATCGTTCAGAGGGAACTGGCTCGGCTCCGAGCGGAAGCTGGGAGCCCGGCAGGAGCCTGTGTTTCTGATCAGCAGGAGTCCGGGCTCGAAGAAGTCGCCCCAGAAGAGATCGGCATCGCCGTCCGCATCGTAGTCGGCGAACGCCATGGTGTTGGCGCCGTGCAGAGTGGGACGTCCGGGCGAGCCGTCGTTCGCCGCAGGGTCGGCGACGATCTCTATGTCCTCGAAACGGTCCGTGACATGGCGGAAGGGCGCCGCGCTCGCGGCGAAAGTCGCAGTGGCTTCGTATCGGGTGACGACCCCCGTGACCCGACCGAGAAAGAGGTCGACCAGGCCGTCGCAGTCGATGTCGGTGGCGTTCGGGATGTTCTGTCGATCCGAGAAGATCGCCTCGCCGCGCACGTCGAGGAGGGTGTCGGCGAGCAGGGTAAAGCGAGCGCGACCGGCGTCGCCCTCGTTCCGGTAGAGGCGCACGTAGCTGAACGGAGACTCGGAGAGAAGATCGCGGTCGCCGTCGCCGTCTACGTCGACGAACCGGTACCACTCGCCTACGTCGAGATGATCGTACGCGCCCGGACGCAAGGTGTGTGCGGTCGTACCGTCTTCGCGGTCCTCGCGCTCGAAGAAGTGGAGGTGGCCGGTTCTTTCCTGGACGAAAAGGTCGAGATCGCCGTCGGCGTCGATGTCCACCCATTGCGGACGCGGCACGTTGAATCCGCCCAGGAAGGGGTTTTCGTAGGCTGCGCCGGTCGAGTCGAGCACGGCGAACGGCCGGATGCGCCGCACCCAGCCGTTGGCGTCGGGCTCGGGGAGCTCTTCTGCGTTGACTTGGTCAGCCGCGGTCATCGCGGGCGCCGACCGTTCGGGAAGTCCTGTTCCGTCCACGCCCGGCTTCGGAGAGGTCGAGCAGGCTGCGGCTCCAAAGGTCAGGACTGCCAGAAGTGCGGCCTGGTCGATTCCGCCACCCGGCAACCGCCCGCCGATCTTCGCCAAAGCGCCCTTGGCCACGGGTGTCTCTCTATCGAGGGTTGGAGGCGAGCCCGATTCCCGCTGCGTAGAAGGGTACCTCGATCATCTTGACTATCCCCCCGGTCGCGAGATCGACCACCGATACCGACCCCATCCGGGTCTCGGAAGCGTCATTCGAGCCGGCAGGGTAATGGCCGGACTCGTTCCGGTTCGCCAGGTAGAGGTACTTCCCGTCGGGAGAGATCGCGCTGCCGTGCGGTTGGGCCAGACGGGCGTCGGCCCTGCGGTGGACCTCCCAATCCGAGGTTTCCACCCGTACGACCTCGTTGCCGCCGAGATTGCCGAACCACACCGAGCTTCCGTCGGCGGAGTAGCTGGGGTGCCAAGGTCTTGAGCCGACATCGACCTCCCGCGTCAGTTCGGGCCCATCGGGATTGGAGAGATCGAAGACAAGCAGCTTGCCCGTCATCTCCGCCGTTCCGACCAGGGTCCGGCCATCCGGTGAGACGGCAAACTGCACGAGAACGTGAGGGTGCGGAGCATCGAGTCGGACGAGTTCGGCCTCCCCGCTCTCGGCGTGCAGAGCGACCACGGTGTTCTCGGCCAGGCTGCCCACGTAGACCCATTCGCCGTCGGCGGAGAGCTCGAGCGCATGCGGACGAGGAATGAAGACGTCGAATTCTTCGATCTCCATCGAGCTGCGGTCGAGCCGTCCGATCCGTTGGGGCGGGTTCACCGCCGCCATGGAACGCCCCACGAAGAGCCAGTCTTCGTTCGGGTGGATCGCCAGCAGCCCGGGCCTCTCGAACTCGACGCTCGCGACGAGCTCGTTGGCGCGGTCGAACTTGAGCACCGTGTTCGCCCCGATCAGCGAGACGTACCAGTGGGAGCCGTCGGGCTCCACCGCGATATCGTGGGGCTTGGCGTTGGCGCCGTAACCGAGAGCGGTGAGATCGATTATCTCGGCGACCTCGTGGATCGAGATGTCGATTACCGACACCGCAGCCGCCTCCTGGTTGGCGACGTAGAGGAACGGGCCGTCCTGGGACGCCGCTTCCTCCGCGCCCGCCTGCAGGGCGACGGCGAACGAGAGAGAGACCGCGAGCGCCGGCGCTCGCACTAGGTGATCGGCTTGCGGTAGCGGACCATGAAGAGTCCCTGCTGGCCGCTGGTCACGAGGATCGTGCCGCTCCTGAAGTACGGGTAGTTGCTCCAGGAACCGGACATCGCCGTGCCGTCTTCGTAAGGCACCGTGTCGAGATACCCGACCTCTTCGGGGTTTTCGGGATCGCTGATGTCCAAAATACGCAGCCCGTTGGAATAGTTCGACTGGTAGAGAAGGTCGCCGACCGTATACATGTTGTGGTCGATCGCCTCCGTCTCGCCGAAGTATTCGCCGACGAGCACGGGGTCGTCGAGGTCTTCGAGATCCCAGATCAGCGTGCGCGTGCCGGGGAAGGCGTTGCCGGCGTTGAGCTGAGCCAGCTCGTCGAGCTCGTCGCCCAGATAGAAGTAGCGATGGTCGTCGGTCAGCCAGCCCTGGTGGGCGTAGGCGACGTTGGGGTATTCGGCCGACGCGATCTTCACCGGGTTCGACTTGTCGGTGACGTCGGCGATCGAGATGGCGGTCTCGTTGGAGCCGAGGCAGATCTCACGACCGGAGTAGTCCGGGTCCGGACCGTTGTAGACCACGCACTGGGCGTCGTGGGAGGTTCCGGTGCCCGACCGTCCGGTGCCTTCGTCGGCGAAGCAGCCCGCGAAGGTAGGATTCTTCGGGTCGCGGATGTCGATCATGTGCAGCCCGCCGCCGCAGGTGATCCCGCCTTGGCGGCCACCCACCGTGTAAGCGAACCCGGTGGCTTCGTTGATGACGATGTTGTGCGCCGAGGCGATCTCGGTGTAATGGGCGTCGGGCTCAAAATCGACCGGCTCGTTCACGTCGCGCAGACGAGTTAGGTCGAAGACCTGCATCCCGTGCGGCCCTGCCCCGTCGGATACGATGAAGGCGTGGTTCTCGTAGACCTTTATGTCGCGCCAGACGCTCGGGTTGGCGCCCGCGGGGATCTTGATGCGCCCCAGGTAACGGGGGGCCTCGGGGTTGGAAATATCCACGAAGGAGGCCTGATCGGTGAGCCCGACAAGAGCGTACTCGTCGCCGTTCTCGGGATCGGTCCAGCCCCAGACGTCGTTCACGTTGATGCCGCGGTCGGCTCCCAGATCCCTGACCGGCACGAAGGAGATGACGTCGACGTCGGCGCACCCGAAGGCCGCGGAGCTTCCCTCTTCGCAAGGAACGGTACCGTTGACGGCTTCGTAGTTCGCCACCTCAATGAAGAGCTCGGACTCCTCGACCCAGCCGCCCTCGTTCATCGCGAGTATGTGGACCACGCCCTGGCCGTTGTCGCGCCCGGGCGAGGTGATGGCCGCGACGCCGCCCTCCACGGCGATGTCCCCCCCGAAGGCCGCGCCGTCCACCGGGTTCTCGGACGAGAGGATGCCTACGAAGCTGCGACCACCGTCTTCGGTCGCGGCATACCGGAGAATCTGACCCGAACCGGCGGGCCCGCCGGAGAGGCCGCCGATCCAGATCTCGTCACCCACCGGAACGACCGTGGGACCGCTCAGGCCGGATCGCATCGATCCGAAGACCAGGGGAGCGCCGTAGGCGAAGCGCGGCTGCCATCCGCCCGTCTCGGCATTGTGAACGAATTCGTAGACCGAAGGAGATCCGCCGGCGGTGCCTCCCGCCTGTGCGGACACGAAGAGGTGCGGGCCGTCCGGCCCCATGGCCGTGGCGAGCCCCGCACCGAAGGCGGTGTTGCGCATACCGCCGATCGCGCTGAGAGGGTCGCCCACCTGGGTCCATCCCGTTCCGGTTTCGGAGAAGAAGTAGACCGAGCCCGGTCCCCGTTCGTATGCGCCCTCATCGTCCGTCTCGCCATCGCCGAAGGGGGCGCCGACCGCGAGCATCTCGCCGACAAAGGCCGCCGAAGCGCCGAATCTGGCGTCGGACGCGTCCGCAGGCGGCTCGAGGGTTCCTGTTTCCACCCAGCCTTCGCTTCCTCGCGAAAGGAGGCGGGTGGGGCCCGGAGGTACGCGCTCATATGCCATGGTGCCTATGAGCACGGCCCGATCGTCGCTGATGGCGCCGGAATAGACCGGGTTTTCGGAGTCGAAGGAGGCGACCTCCATCCATTCACCGTTCATGCGCTCGAAGACGTAGGTGGCCGCGCTGGCGCCCACCAGCATCCGGTCGCCTTTAACGGTCATCCAGGACCCGAAGCCCATGCCGGGCTCGCCGTCCGAGGGCTCGATCCTGCCGGTCTCGGTCCAGCCGTCGGCTCCTGCGGTGAAGATGTGGACCGCGCCGGTGGCGATCGGGCCTCCTTCCGAGGCGATGAGCACCTCGCCCGAGTGCGCGGCGACGGCGTATCCGCCTCCGAACTGAGCGACGAGGGGAGAGGTTGGAAGTGAGAGGGCGAGTACGAGACTCGCGAGGCGTGCTACCGTGTGCATAGTTCTTCCGTTGCGTTTGCTGTTGGCGGTAGAGAGCCCGAACGAGAGGGGCCGCTCGGGTGGCTGGAGCCCGCTCGGGTCGGGACCGGGTTGCCGGCGTTCCGTGAAGGGACCGACCGGCCGTGAGTGCTTACCGGATAAGATTCCACGGGTTCCCAAGTTACGGTGTGGACACCCGGGAGGGCGTCAGCGTTGCGCGCAACCTGCATTCCGGAAGCGAAGGACCCCCGAGCGACCGGCCAGCTCGATCCGCTCCGCGTTAGCGCAGTAGTTCAGCGCGTACCGCTTGAGCAGGAGTGAATGGTCCAGCACCTCGCGCTCCTCCGGGAGATGGTCGAGCAGGGTGCGCGTCGCCAGCACGATCAGTTTCGCCCGCGCCCTCGAAGCCATCACGTTGAAGCGGTTGAGATTGAAGAGAAAGTCCTCCTCGCCTCGGATCAGCCCCAGGTCGCCTACTCCGAAGGAGGCGATGACGATGTCCCTCTGCTGACCCTGAAATCTCTCGGTGGTATCGACCGCGCCCCTGATGAGACGGGCGTCGGGAGCGGTGCGCCCGAAGAGCTTGAACAAGCGTCCGGTTATCTCGCTGATCTGGGCTCGGTGGGGGGCGACGACGCCCACGGCTCTCTTCCAGAAGGTCTCCTCGTCATGCGGAGCGTCGAAGTCACGCGGGCCGGCGGACAGGCCAGGCGGCGTATGGCGCGGGGAGCCGGCATTCGCGTCCGCAGGCGCGCGGCGGCCCCGTTCGTTGATGAGCCTCCGGCCCAGACGACCTCGGAGCAGTCGGAGCAACCCTGCCACCACGTCGGCTTCGAAGGGATTGGACTGGCCCGAGAAGGGGTCGTCGTACACGAAGGCGACCGCCGGTGCCTCAGGTAGCAGGAAGCGCTCGAGCACCGGCGAGCGCAGCAGGTCCGTCGGTTCTTCGCCGCCGTCCGATCCCCCGGCGGGGGCGGGACCGGGGAGGAGGTTGATCCTGAGGTCCGGGCTGTTCGACACCAGCTTGCCGTAGCCCGCGCCCCGGGTGAATTCGACGAGGGTGCGATTGGCCCGGTAGTTGGTTTCCAGCGGTTGGGTTGGCACACCCCGGTGATCCTTCAGATAGGAGTACACCGAGCCTACCCTGCTTTCCAGCTCCCGCGGCGGGCTGGTCTGCTGGATCGGCGGGAGCTGGAGGTCGTCGCCTCCCAGTACGAAGGTGCAGCCCGTGCGTCCCTTGCTGACGCAGAGTGTGGAAAGGGCCGTGCCCAGTTGGGAGGTCTCGTCGAGAACCACGAGGTCGAACCACTCGCGCACGACTCCTTTGTCGTGGTACGACCACCTGCCCGCGGCCAGGGCGTTCAGACGCATGGGGACGGAAGCCACGATGTGAATGCCGCGATCGCCGCGCAGGTCGTCGACCAGGTTGCGGAGCCGGTCGAAGCTGCCCGACCGATGCACGACCGCATCCTCGATGTCGAATGCGGCCAACCGGTTCGGGAGCCGAGAGCTCCCCGCGCTCCGCAGGCGATGAAGGGCGACTGTCCGGCCCGGTTCGGCCGGTGAGTTCATCCTCTCAAGAGCCCGCACCTGCTTCGCCGTTCCCTCGAGCAGCGTGTCGGTCGCGCTGTAGGTGAACCCGCTGAGCAGAACGCGGAGCCCCCTCCCCTCGGATCGAGCCCCTTCGGCCGCCGCCGCGGCAATACTGCTGAGGACGGTCGTCTTCCCGGTGCCAGGCGGGCCCCAGATGATGCTGAGACGATGGCTGAGGGCGTGGCGCCAGGCCTTCTCCTGCGAGGGATCAAGAACGATTCCGGCTCGGCGCAGCCTCTCCAGCTCCGCTCCGCCCGCCGTTCGCTTGCGCTGTGCAGCAAGACGTTCGGCCTGCCAGAGGAACTCGGACGCTGGGGACTCGGGAGTCCTCACCCGCCCGCGCCGCCCGCGCCCGTCGTCGGGCGCCGAGTCCGGCCAACCGATCTGCCGCAAGGTATCGTGGATGTACCTCACCGAAACGTCGAACGGGTAGGGATCCAAGGTCACCGCCCCGCCGAAGTCGAGCCGGGCCGCGGTCTCCAGTTCCCTTACCCGGTTGACCAGGCCGGGCTTGAGCGCGATCAGTCGGTGCTCGCGATCGATCTCTTCGATCGAATAACCAGCGAGCCCGGCTTCGCCGACCGTACTTCCTCTCACCCAGCCCGGAATGTCGAGCGAGGGATGGTCCGCACCCAGGGCGTCGACCCGCCAGTTGAGGAGTTCGGGGTGACTGTCGGGCACGAGGGCGTATCCGGGTTCGCCGGGTTTGGCTCGAAATCCGAGCGACGACTCCGCCATTTCGTAGACTGCCATCGACCCGTCCTCGACCACCGCCCTATCTTCGGTGGCCGATGCGCCGGAGGATTCCGCCAGGCGGGCGAGCGCTCGGTGTCGGTCTCCGCCTTCCAGCCGCCTGAGCAGCCTCGCCGAGTGCAGACGCGCCTCTCTTTCCGTGATCGACATGGCGCGGATGTCACGTCCTTCGAGGTCCTGGGCGGCCACGTTCAGCTTGGCGTATTCCAGCCAGTGGCGGCTCGGCGACGGAAGGTCGTCGCGGGGCGAGCTCGCCCGAACCAGGGGCGGAGCCGCAGACCGGTCCGGACGGGCTCTCAGGTCGATCTCCAGACGTCCGACCACATGCGCGAGAGCGGTGAGCTTGGTCCGGAGCGCCCGTCCGATGTCCTCCCGCGGTTTCTTCCTGCGTGTCGCGTCGCCGGTGCCCCACAGCTCCCAGAGTCGCTCGCCGGGAAGCAGATCGGTGAAGACCTCCCGGTAGCGTCGCTCCCCGTCTCGCCACGGAAGCTTCACCGCGTCCACCTTGGTGGGCCTGTAGCGACGCGCCAGATCGATCAAGCCGTAATGGTAGGGGAGGGGCGCGGCGACGGTCCGGGCCACCACGGAGTTGACGACGGTCAGCGGTCCGCTCCATGCCGGGTCCTGGGGATTGGCCAGCCGGTCCTTTTGAGGAACCAGCAGCCACGAGAGTTCGCCGAACCCGATACCGTCCTCGACCGCCTCGAAGTGGCGGGTGACGACCCTTACGAGCTGCTCGCGCTGCGCCGCGTTCCAGAGGTAGATCTGGAACGTGCTCCTGAGCTCGGGACGCGGTCCGTCCTGCTCCCGCACCTCGGAGACAATGGCGTTCACGGCGCGAAGGAAGCCGAGCAAGGCGTTCCGCTCGGATCGGACGGTGCGTTCCTCCGCAAGGAACACGTCGGTGAAGCCGTCCCCGTCCGTGCCGTCGTCGCTCCAGCTCTTGCGGCGACGAGGCGATCCGGAGCGGCCATGCGGCTCCACCCAGAGAGCCCTGAGTCCGAAGGCTGCCGTGGAGCGCGTGACCAGGTCGTACTCCAGGAAGAGGGCGATGCGAAGATCCGGCAGCTTGGGCATGGTGGCCGAGGTTCCGGCCGCGTCCACGAGTCCGACCTCGCCCGTCCGGAGGGCCTTCGCCCGGGAGGTGAAGAGGTGGCGAAGCGCGCGCAACGAGTGGCTGGCCTCGAAGACGGGGTCGCCCGGAGATGCCTCCGAGAGCGCGGTGACGGTCGGGTACTTCCTGCCCAGAAGGTCGACGCCGGCCCGGGGCATGCCGGCCACCAGGCTGAGGCTTTCGGCGGTCAGTCCCTCGTTCCAGCAAAGCCGTTCGGCGGCGGCCTCGGACCCCGGATGCGTATCCGGATGACCGAGGAATTCGCAGTGTCTGCACGAGGCGCAGACGTGCCGGCGCAGCTCGTCCCATCTTCTCGCGAGGACACCGGGCAGATCTTCCCTGAAGAAACGGCGCAGCCGAATCGCGAATACCTCGAACGGCGCCACTTCGATCTCCATTTCCACCGCGGCCGTCAGTCGCGCCGGATCCAGCGGCACGGGACCTCGCGCCACCAGGTCGCTCAGCTCGCTCCCTTTTTCGGAGAGCGACCAGATGCCGGGGGCGGCGGACACCGCATAGGTTTCGCCCCAGTTCCGGCCGTCGGGGCCCTGGTGGTGCGCCAGCCAGCACGAGAGCGCGACGGAGTAGATGGTGAGCTCGGCCCAGTGATGCGAGCCCGGCTCGGCGCTCATCTTGTAGTCGATGACCCGGAGCCGGAGGCGTCCGTCGTCGGAGATGGGTCGCACCGTTCCGTCGGGCGAAACCTCCTCGAGGAGGGCTTCGCGGCGCCCGGCGCCCGCCTTGGCGATCTCCTCCGCGGTCGCGGCGGGCAGCACCTGGATAAGGTCGGGGACGAGGTCGCTCAGCTCGACCGGATCGCCGAAACGGTCTTTCCGTCCGGCCAGGCCGAGGTTATTCAGGAAGTCGCCGTCATGGACCCCTATGAACGGCTCGATCACGAACTGACCCGGTCGGAGGTCGGCAATGACTTCCGTCAGGCCGAACTGGGCGACCGAACCCTCCGCGGCGGTGCGGGTCGCCGCCTCCAGGACCCCGCCTGCGCCGGCCGCCCGTCTGAGTTCCTCTTCTCTTTCCGACTGCCATCCGATGCCGGCCTGTTTCACTGCGGAGAGGCCGATGTCGGGAAGGGACTCGGGCATTCCGTGCCGTTCGCGTTCGTCGGCATCGTAGAGTCTGAGCCCCAACTGACGCTCGCAGCCGGTCCGCATGTACATCGACACCACCGACTTGCTCAACTTCGGCATGGCGGCCTCCGGGTCGGCGGCGGCCGGCGGTTTGGAGGACGCTTCCGGCCCCGCCGGTCCCGGCGTCGTGTCCCGGTGTCAGGTGATCGGCTTCCGATACCTCACCATGAAGAGGCCCTCCCGTCCGCTGGTGACGATGACGGTCCCGCTCCGGAAGTAGGGATAATTGCTCCACGATCCGGTCATCGCCACGCCGTCGTCGTACGGAACGGTGTCGATGTAGCCGACCTCTCTCGGGTTCTCGCGGTCGCTGATGTCGAGGACCCGCAGCCCGCTCGTGTAGTTCGACTGGTAGAGCAGGTCGCCTACCACGTACATGTTGTGGTCGGTGGAGGCGGTCTCGCCGAAGTGCTCGCCCACGAAGACGGGATCGTCGAGATCCGTCACATCCCACACGAGCGTGCGCGTGCCGGGGAAGGGCGTGCCCGCCCTGGTCTGGCTGCCTTCGTCGCCCTCGTCGCCGAGGTAGAAGTAGCGATGGTCGTCGGTGATCCAACCCTGGTGAGCGTAGGCCACGTTCGGATAGCTCGCCTGCGCGATCGGCGTCGGGTTCGCCTTGTCGGTCACGTCGGCGATCGAGATGGCGGTCTCGTTCGCGCCGAAGCAGATCTCCTTGCCGGCATGAGCCTCGTCCGGTCCTGCGTAAGTGATGCACATGGCGTCGTGCGAGTATCCGGTGCCGCGGCGTCCGGTACCCTCGTGGCCGAAGCAGCCTGCGAAGGTGGGCGTCTTCGGCTCGCGAATGTCGATCATATGCAGCCCGCCGCCGCAGGTCTCGCCGCCGCCCGAACTCCCGACCGAGTATGCGAACCCGGAGGACTCGTTGATGACGATGTTGTGCGCCGATGCGATCTCGGTGTAGTGGAAGTCGGGCGCGAAATCCGCGGGCTCCGCTCCCACGTCCCGCAGGCGGGTGAGGTCGAAGACCTGCATTCCGTGCCGCCCCGCTCCGTCGGATACGATGAAGGCGTGGTTCTCGTAGACCTTGATGTCCCGCCAGGCGCTGCTGTTGGCCCCTTCGGGCATGAGCAGTCTTCCCAGGTAGCGAGGCGCTTCCGCGTCGGTGATGTCGACGAAGGAGGTCGCGTTGGAGAGCCCCACCAGCGCGTACTCCCGCTCGTTCTCCGGGTCGGTCCAGCCCCACACGTCGTTGGCTCTGATGCCCCGGTCGCCCCCCATCTCCCGAATCGGCACGAAGGAGAGGATTTCGATCTCCGAGCAGCCGAAGGCGTCGACCTGACCTTCCTCGCATGCGGTCGCGCCGTTGATGGCGGTGTAGTTGGGAGCTTCGATCCAGAGCTCGCCGGTTTCGGTCCAGTCGTCGCCGGTGCGTTCGAAGACGTGGAAGACACCCGCGCGATTGTAGCGACCGGGGGCATCGACCACGGCGACCCCACCTTCGGCGGTGATCGCCGCTCCGAACCCTCCGCCCCGCTCGAACGTGTTCGCCGTTAGGGTTCCCATCAGGGCCCGCGCACCGTCGTCGCCATCCGCCCGGAAACGGAGAACCTGGCCCTCGCGCATCGAACCCGCGTAGATGCCGCCGATCCAGAGCTCGGCGCCGGCCATCGCGACGACTGGCGACGCCCTGCTCCGCCCGCGCATGCTCATCATGGGCGAGGCGTAACGATAGACATGCGTCCACTCGCCGGCCTCTTCGTCGAGCACGTATTCGTCGACGGAAGGGACGTCGCGGTTGCTGCCCCCAGTCGTGACGAAGAGGTGTTCGCCGTCCGCCGTGGAAACGGCCTCCAGGCTGACGCCGAACGCCGACGCTCGATCCGAGCTCGGCCGCAGCGGTACGCCGGTGAGCGTCCAACCGTCGGCGGAGCTGGCGTAGAAGTAGACCGCTCCCGGGCCGGGAGCGTAGTCCTCTCCTGTCACGCCGCCCGCGAAGGGAGCGCCGACCGCGATCGTCTCGCCCATGATCCGTACGGAAGCGCCGAACGACTCCGTTCCCACATCCTCGGGGGCCTCGATCGACCCTGCGGGCATCCATCCACTGTCGCCGCGGCGAAGAACCCGCATCGGACCGCTGTCCACGATGAAGTTGGAGTTCGCCCGGAGCGCGATCAAGTCACCGGAGATGTCTCCACCGTATACCGGCTCGTCCAGAAGCTCGCTGTATACCTCCAGCCAGTCCTCGCCGGATCGCTCGAAGACGTGGATGGACCTCTGAGCCCCCACTACCATCGAGTTCCCCGAGACCGCCAGCCACGAACCGAAACCCATGCCGGGTTCCTCGTTCTCGGGCGTGACCCGAGCCACCTCGTTCCAGCCGCTCCCGTCGTTCTCGAAGATGTGGACGGCGCCGGCGGTGATGGGGCCGCCGTCCCCGCCCAGGTAGACGCGCCCGTCGTTCACCGCGGCCGCCGAACCGTCGAAGCCCGCGAGCCGGAACTGAGCCGAGGCCGGTGCGGGCGGCAGAGTCAGCCCGACGAGCAGGATCGCGGCGAGAATCGCTCCGATGTCGCGGTAACGGGTGAACGGACCGTCGGGGCGGGCAGGTGAGGTCAAGGCTGGCATGGGTGCTCCGGTATGGCTAGTGCGCATGAACGTGAATACAATTAAGCATAAGGTGAAATGCCTGCCCAGGGAAGAGGCCCCTGCGGTTGAAGAATAGCACCCGTCCGTCCGGGCTGTAGAACGACCCCGCGAATTCGCCCGGCCGAGGCCCGCTCTCCGCCCCGGGCGCCCTCACCAGGTTCACGGCCCGACCCTCGCGGTCCAGACCGCACGGCGTCGGCTGCGACTCAGAAGACGAAGTCGAGTCTGAGTCTGAGGCCTTGGCGAGCGGGAGCGGTGGGGGATTCGTTGCG
>JAGWBQ010000030.1 GCA_021295815.1 Gemmatimonadota bacterium
GGCGGGTTCGCTGCTGGCGGCCGGGCTCGCGGCGCCCGTGGCGGCGCAGACCGAGGAGGAACGGCTTGCACGCCTGACCCCAGAACATCGCGCCTGGGTGGAAGAGGAAGTCGCTTACATCGTCACCGACGCGGAGCGGGAGTTCTTCCTGGCGCTCCCGACGTTCGAAGAGCGCCAGCGCTTCATCGAAGCGTTCTGGCGGAAGCGGGACCCGGACCCGGCGAGCCCGGTGAACGAGGCCGAAGAGGAGCACTACCGGCGTCTCGCCTTCGCGAACCTCTCGCTCGCGGACGACACCACCCGTCCCGGCTGGATGACGGACCGCGGCCGAATGTTCATCCTGCTGGGCGAGCCCCGGGAGCGGCAGCGTTTCGACGGCCTCAACGAGATCGTTTCGACCGAACTCTGGTTCTACCAGAGCGAGCCCGGGGTGGGGTTGCCGTCGTTCTTCTACCTGGCATCGGCGAATACCGGCTCTACCACCCGGCGCTCGATGGACCGCGAAGCCTGCTGCGCGGCCGTTACGCCTCGCTGGACACGACGGACCCGGCACGGATCGTCCTCACGCTGGGCGACATCTCTCCGGAACTCGGCCGGGCGTCGCTCTCCCTGGACCCGAGCGATCCCGGCGATCTCGTCTCCGGCCGGGCGTCGCTCGGGACCGACATCCTGCTGGACCGGATCGTGGAAGCGCCGCGGCGCCGCGTCCGCACCGACTATCTCGACGCCGCCCGCCGGTATGGCGATCGCGTCAGCGCCGACTATTCGTTCAACTTCGTTCCGAACCGGAGCGTCTTTCGGACGCTGCTCGCGCCCGACGCCAGCGCGCTCATCCACTACTCGGTCGAGCTGGATCCTCAGGACATGGCGCTCCAGAGCGATGAAGCGAAGTCCCGCTTCTACACGATCATGGACCTCAGCGTTGAGGTCCGCGACCCGGCGGGCAGCCTCGTGCATACCGAAGACCGGGAACTGATCGTGGAACTCTCCGCCACGCAGATGGAAGCGGCGCAGGCCTCGCCCTTTGCCTTCCAGGGCAGTTTCCCCCTCGTGCCGGGCGACTTCGACGCGAGCGTCGTCCTCCGGAACCGGGTGATGACGCGGTTCACGGTCGCCGAGGCGGCGGTTTCCGTTCCGGAGTCTCGTGGGGGCGGTCCAGTGGTGAGCGACCCCGTGCTCGTGTTCGACGTGGAGTTGGGGGAAGACGGGCGACAAGGGGCGTTTTCGCATGGACGCCACCGGTTTCGGCCCGCCGCCGGCCATCTCTTCTCCCTCGGTGACTCCCTGACGGCCGGGGTGCAGGTGGGGCGGGCGGAGAGCGGCTCGACGGTCCGGATGACGCTCGGCAAGGGTGGGGAAACGCTGCGCGAACGCGAGCTGCCGGCCGGCAACTTCGAGGACGGAGGGGGCCATGCGGCGTTCGACCTCACGGGTCTGGAGACCGGATCGCATTGGTTTCGTGTCGAACTCCGGGATGCGCGGGGGACGGTGGCGGCGGCCCGTGACAGTGAGTTCCAGCTCATCCCGCGGGTCTTGCCGCGTGCGAGCTACGTCCACCGCAGCGGTGCGGCTATCGCGGCCCCGGGCGTGGGCGCCGTGACCCGCGGAAATCAACTGCTCGCGTTGGGGCGGGTCGAGGCGGCTCGCGCGGAGTACGAGCGCGCGGTCGCGGCCAATCCCGACCTCCCCATGGCGCGCTGGAGACTCGCCAGCCTGTACCTGAGAACGGAGAGTGCGGACCGCGTCCTGGAGCTCCTGACGCCGCTCGAGGCCGAACACGGAGACCAGTACGAAGTCGTCGCCGGGCTGGGGTTCGCCCACTACTTCGAGCAGCGTTTCGCGGACGCTGCGCGCTATCTCGAGCGGGCCGCGTCGCTCCGCCCCCCGGGCGCCGTGTTGCTGAACGCGCTGGGCGAAGCGCACGAGCAGTCCGGCGACCTCGAACGGGCCGGCGCGGCCTTCGAGCGTTCGCTCGGGCTCGAACCGAACCAGCCGGCCATCGCGGAACGCCTCGCCCGTATCCGGGCGCAGCAGCCGTAGTTCAGCGATCGCGGTCGAGCCGCTCCAGCGCCTCCACGGCGGGAGCGAACCCGGGCCGGACGCGCAGGCTCGCTTCGAAGGAGCGGCGCGCGGCCGCCCGATCGCCGCCGGCCGCGAAGAAGACCCCCAGACGGTAGTGCGCCTCCGCATCTGCGGGCCGCGCGGCCACGACCTGTGTCTGGACCTCGATCGCGGCGGGGTGGCCGCCCGCGAGATGGTGGGTGTGGGCGAGTTCGGCGAGAAGGTCTGTGTTTTCGGGGAACCTGGCTCGCGCCGCTTCGAGGTTCTCCAGAGCCTCGGTCAATTCTCCGGATTCCCGAAGCAGCAATCCCAGGGTGTACCGGGCGGTCCCGAGCAGGTCGGCGTCTCCGGCCGCTTCCGCGAGCGCGATGGCGCGGCGTTCCTGCTCCAGCGCCGCCGCGGTGTTGCCGAGCCGGAGGAGAGCCACCGACAGGTAGTGGTGCGCTTCTCCCGACTCCGGCGCCAGCGCGCTCGCTTCCCGGAGATGGGAAAGGGCGTCCTCGACTTAGCCGGCCTCGCCCAACAGCACTCCGAGCCGAAGGTGGGCCGTTGCCGCGGCCGGGTCGCGCGCCACCGCATTCCGGAACGCCGCCGCGGCTTCGGCGGTGCGGCCCTTCGCTTCCAGTGCGACGCCGAGAGCGACGTGCGCGTCCGCCTGTCCCGGATCGAGCCGCGCCGCCGCTTCGAGGTGGTGCACCGCTCCGTCCATGTCTCCGAGGCGGCCGAGCAGGACTCCGAGATTCAGCCTCGCCACCGCGAGGTCCGGTTCCAGCGCCACGGCGCGCTCGTAGCGAAGCCGCGCGTCCTCGGGATGGCCCGCTTGTTCGAGTGCCGCACCGAGGGCGTTCTGCGCGTCGGCGGATCCGGGGTCGCTGTCCGCTGCTTTCGTCAGGGCCCGGGTCGCCTCTTCGTAACGGCCTCGTTCGAGGAGTTCCGTGCCCGCCGCGAGGGCCGCGCGCGCACCCTCGCCGCGAAGGGCGAGGATCTCCGGCGCCGGTTCGATCGCGGGGCGCCGCGCCGGGCCGCGCCGCGGCCAGATGTTCCCGGGCTCGCTCGCTCCCAACCGTTCGAAGGCGAGGGCCGCCGTGTAGTGCAGGTTCGGGTCGTCGGGGGCCACCGCCAGGGCCCGCTCCGCGAACGTCGCGGCGTTCGCGTTGTCCCCGCTGCGGAAGGCGAGCGTCGCCATGCCGCGGAGCGCCGTGAAGTCGTCCGGGCTTCCTTCCAGGGCGGCCTGGAAGTGGGTCCGGGATTCTTCGAGGCGGCCGCGCCGCAACTCGAGCTCCGCGAGCGTGGTGCGGGCCGCGACGGACCCGGCATCGGCGGCGACCGCCCGCCGTGCCTTCGCGAGCGCTCCGGTCTCATCTCCCGCCTCGGCCGCGCGGTGCGCGTCGAGCCGGTGCCAGCGGGCGTTGTCGGGGGCGAGCGCCTGGGCGTTCCCGTACGAGGACGCGGCCGCGTCCAGGAAACCGTAGGCGTGGAGCAGCATGGCGAGGCGACCGTGTGCCTCGGGATCCTCACTGCGCCTCTGGAGCGCCTCCCGGGCGGACTCGAGCGCGGTTCGAGCCGAGGGCTCGAGCGATGCCAGTTGCTCGTCGGTTACGGCGGGACCGGAACGCTCGCCCGGTCCCTCCCGGCAGCCCTGCCAGGCGAGGCAGGCCGCAAGCGCCACGAGAATCCGGACCTTCATCGCACCGTTACCCGCGAGAGCCCGTGCCTTCGACGAGTTCGTTCTCGCGATCCACCGCCACGTCACCGAAGAACTCCGTGACGCCGCCGGGCCAGGTCACCTCCACTCCGGATACCTCCGTGTCCGCGTCGAGTCCGAAGTGGATGCGGGGATCGCTTGCGCTGGCGTAGCTCCCGTCGCTGCCCACCAGCTTGCGCACCCGCTCCCCCCGCTGCCGAACGAGCGTGACCTGGGCGCCGTACCCGAGCGTTTCACCCCGGATGCGCTTCAGCTTCAGCGCGATCCACCGGCGGCCGGCTCCCACCTGGTTCAGGAGCAGCTGGGCCGGTCCGTCGTTGTTGGAGATCAGCACGTCCACGCCGCCGTCGCCGTCCACATCGCCGAACGCGGTGCCGCGGCTCACTTCGATGAGCCCGGCAGCCGGGCCGGAACCCATCGAAACCGCTTCGAACCGGCCGCCGTCCCCGCGGAAGAGCTGGTTCGGCTCGGCATAGCGGGAGACCCCGCTCCGCTCCGGCAGCCCAAGGGCTACGGACCCATTGGCCACGAACAGGTCCGAGAATCCGTCGTTGTCGAAGTCGAGCCACCCCACCCCGAACGCCGTTGCGGCAAGGCTCGGATATCCGAGTCCCCGCGGGAAGGTCGTGTCCTCGAACAGGCCATTCCCCTGGTTTTCGTACAGGGTGTTGGTCTCGTCGCGAAGATGGGTCACGAAGATGTCGGGATCGCCGTCCCGGTCGAAGTCGTCCACAGCGATTCCCATCCCGGCTTCGGCCGCGCCGTCGCCGTTGAGCGCCACTCCGGCGAATAGCGCCACGTCTTCGAACGTGCCGTTCCCGCGGTTCCGCCAGAGCTGGTTCTCGTTTCCGTCGTTCGCGACGTAGAGGTCGAGCCAGCCGTCCCCGTCGAAATCCATCACTGCGACTCCGAGTCCGCTTCCGTAGGCCCGCTCGATGCCCGCCGCGCTGGTGACGTCAGCGAAGGTTCCATCGCCGCGGTTGCGATACAGGATGTCCACCTGCGGGTCGAAATTGCGGGGATGGCAGTAGTCCCGCTCGCCGGTGGGACGGCACACCGGGTTCTCGCTGACCCGGAAATCCACGTAGTTGACGACGAAGAGATCGAGATACCCGTCGAGATCGAAATCGAGGAATGCCGCGCTCGTTCCCCAGCGGTCGTCATCCACGCCGGCGGCGCTGCCCACCTCGTCGAAAGTGCCGTCGCCCTCGTTCCGGTAGAGCGCGTTCCGGCCGAAATTCGTCACGAACAGGTCGAGGAAACCGTCGTTGTTGAAGTCGCCGGTGGCGACCCCCATGCCGTATCCCCGGTGGCCGACTCCGGCGCCGGCGGTCACGTCCTCGAACGGCGGCGTCCCGCTCCCCGCGTCCGGAAGCAGGCCGTTCCGGTACAGGCGGTTTTCCGCCCCTTCCCCCGATTCGAGGGAGCCACTCTGCACCAGGTAGATGTCGAGGTCCCCGTCCTTGTCGTAGTCCACGAGGGCGCCCCCGCTTCCCATGATCTCGGGCAGGCAGAGGTCCCGGCCGCTCCGCTCCGGTGCGCGAAATCGAGTCCCGCTTCGGTGGAGACATCGCGGAAGATGGAGACGCCGTCCCGGTTGAGCGCATCGCTGCCCGGAGGCGGCGCCGGACCGTCCCCGCACGCGGCCATCGCCAGCCATCCGAGGAAGGTGACGCGGCCCGTCGGCATGGGAGATCCCGGCGGTCAGACCTTGAGGCCGATCCGCCGCTGGTCCGGAACCACTGTGATGGCGGTCAGCACGGCCGCTCTGGCAGCGCGAACCCCGGCGACCTGTGCAGCGGACCGCGCCCGGAAGTCTCGAGGCCGAAGGGAGCGATCCCGCCCTCGCGGTGGCGCGCGATGCGGTGCTCGAAGAGGACCGGAGCGACGTCCCGGGTCAAAGTCGCGGGCTCCTTGGTCGCCGGCGCAGCCGTGGTCATCCAGCCCGCTGCGAGGAGTACCACGACCACCAATGCCCTGTCTCGGAAAGTACCCCGTCGTCGTCGGCCGCCGCAACAGACGGGTCCGAGGGCGGCGTCGCCGCTGGATGTGGACGCTGACGCTGGACTGGCTTACGATGCCGCGCCGTGCCGATCCGGTACCGCGAGTTCCCCGTTGACGAGGCGCTCGCCCCATACGTCCGGCTGATCTGGCTGCTCGAGTGTGACGGGCCGGCGCTGTTCGGCGGGCCGGAACGGATCGTGGCGGACGGGGTCTGCGAGGCGATCTTCCACTACCGCGTGCCGTTCACGATGCGGTTCGCCGGCGCGGACGCCGCCGGCCAGCCCGTCGGCCTCCTGGTCTCCCAGACCCGCCGATACCTTGAGATCCAGCCGGCCGGCGCCGGCGGGTTTGTCGCGGTGCGTTTTCAGCCCTGGGGGGCGCACCAGTTTCTCGGTGTTCCGATGCGCGATCTCGCGGACCGGAGCACCCCTGCGGACGAGGTGTGGCGCCGCGCCGACGTCCGCGAGCTGGAGGAGCGGATCGCCGCGGCGGCGACCGACGAGGACCGGATCGCCGCGCTCCAGTCGTTCCTCCGGCGTCGTCTCGACATGCACCGGAAACAGGACGTCTCGCGGCTCGTCCGTCCGCTGTGGCGAACCCGCGCGCCGCTGCGCATCCGCCACGTCGCCGGTTCGCTGGGCGTCAGCCAGCGGTATCTCGAGCGCACGTTCGACACGGCGCTGGGCATGACGCCGAAGCACCTGACCCGGCTGACGCGCTTTCTGCGAGCCTGCCAGCGTCTCCGGCACGGGCCGTGCCCCCAGCTCACGGAACTGGCCTACGACGCGGGGTTCTACGATCAGGCCCACTTCATCCACGAGTTCAGGGCCTTCTCCGGGATGACCCCGCGCGAGTTTGCGGCCAGCGCCCGCGTGTCGGCACTCGACGTGGAATAGCCGGTCGCATTCTTACAATCGCGGGCTTGGCCGGCCCCGTAAGGTGACCGCAGTCGTCAACCGCGGTCACCCCGGAGGTTTCCATGAGAACGATCCTGAATCTGTTGTTCTTCGCGTGCGCCGCCGGGTCCGCCGCCGGCCAGCCGGACGCCGGACCGGACCGCTGGTCCGCATTCGAGTTCTTCGTCGGCGCGTGGACGGGGGAGGAATCCGCCACGTTCGGCGACGGGCGCGGCGAACGCACCTACGAGCTGGTGCTCCAGGACCAGTATCTGCTGGGACGAAACCGCTCGGTTTCCCGCCGCACGACGGATTGCCCGAGGGGGACGACCACGAGGACTGGACCATCTTCAGCTTCGACAGCGGCCGCGACACGTACATCCTGCGCCAGTTCAACAGCGAGGGGTACGTGAACACGTTCGTGCTCGACTCCGGGTCGGTCCCGCCGGACCGCCTCGTCTTCGTCCTCGAGGCGTCGGAGAACGCGCGTGGCGCCCGGGCGACGCTGACCCTGACCAGGACCGGGGCCGACACCTTCGATGAGGTGTTCGACCTCACCTTCCCCGGCGCGGCCGACAGCATCACGATTCGTAGCAAGTGGACGCGCGCCACGCCCTGATCCGGGCAACCCGGCGACCGCGCCCAGCCAGGATCAGACCTTGAGGTAGATCCGTTTCCGGTCGAGGAACACCGCGATCGCCGTCCACACGGCCACGTTCGCGAGCGCGAACCCGAACGATCCGTTCAGGGGACCCAGCCAGGAGGCGAAGAAGACCTCGTAGGTCCAGGTGTAGGCCGAGCCGTCGCCGCGCTCCGGGAAGAGCAGCATGGTCTTGATGACCAGCCCGGACCCCACGAACGCCAGGATGGCGTTCTTCCCGAGCGACTCGAGGGGCGCGGTCCAGCGCGGCGGCTTCCCCACGTCCATGATCAGGACGAAGGCCGACAGCAGCGAGAGCGCGATTCCGGCCGTGAACAGCACGTACGAGCTGGTCCAGAGGTTCTTGTTGATGGGCAACCAGAAGCTCCAGATCCAGCCCAGGGTCAGGAGCCAGAACCCGGCGGTGAGCAGGCCGGTCGTCTGCCGGGACGGGAGGCCGGCCGAACGGAGCCACTGCCCGCACAAGATCCCGAACAGCGCGCTCGCGACGGCCGGGATCGTGGACAGCACGCCCTCGGGGTCCCAGGTCCCCTGGTAGAGGGTTCCGGGGAGCAGGAGGCGGTCCAGGTAGGCGGCGATGTTCGTCCCCGGTTCGAGGTCGCCCGCGACGCCCCCCGGCGCCGGGACGAACCGCATGACGGCGGTGAAACCGATCAGGCACACGGCCGTCAGCGCGGTGAGCCCGCGCCGGCCCAGCCACAGGAATGCCGCGCCGGCTACCAGGTACACCACTCCGATGCGCTGCAGTACTCCGGGCAGCCGCAGCGATCCCGGGTCGAGAAACGGCCAGGCGGCCAGGAAGAGCCCGAGCCCGATCAGGATCCCGCTGCGGCGCAGGATCTTGAGGAACAGCTTCCCTCTGTCGGCGCCAGCTTCCCCCCGCCGTCCGAGGGAGAACGGGATCGCCACCCCCACGATGAACAGGAAGAAGGGGAAGATGAGGTCGGTCGGCGTCCAGCCGTGCCACGGGGCGTGGAGGAGCGCCGGATAGACGTGCTCCCAGCTCCCCGGGTTGTTCACCAGGATCATCCCGGCGATGGTCGCCCCCCGGAAGGCGTCGAGGGAGCGCAGCCGATTCGGCAGGGCCGTCATGGGTTCCGGAGAGCGTCCATCGCCAGTCGCAGGAGTTCGCGGTCGTACGTCCGGAAGTTCTCCCGGGTGAGAGCGAGATGGACGTCGGGGACCACCGGGTTGCCCTCCAGGATCTCGGTGTTCGGACGGAGGGTGTGGCCGATGTTCCACATGAACGCGGCGACCGGTCGCTCCGTGCCGGGGAAGGTGAGCACCTCCTCGTGCTCCCAGGTGTTGCTGTAGCCCCCGGTCGGCATGCCTACCACCACGGCGAGGTCATTGTCGGCGAACATGGAGAGGAACTGGTCCAGGTGCGAGCCGCCGTGCGGCCCGCCGATGATGGCGGTGCGCCCCCGGAAGTGGACGGGCGCGGGCTCCAGGCTCCCGCTGGAATCGCGGGGCAGGTGGGCCAGCTTGAACGGCGTGGGCGGGGTGTACTCGTCGCCCCGGCGGATGGCTTCGGCGGCATCGGTCCGCGCCCAGTCGATCAGCCAGCTCCGGCTCAGGTTCAGCCCGAAGATGTCGGGGGCGTTCTCATCGACCTCGAGGTTCTGGAACCCTTCGATCAGCGCCTCGCCGGCGTCGCTCAGCCGGACGTTCCCGAAGGTCGTGCGGAAGGGCCGGCTGACGAGCCGCTGGATCGCGTAGGCGCCGAACGATCCCCCGCTGCTTCCCCGGACGTCGATGATCAGGTCGTGGTCCAGCAGCTCCTCGCGCTCCGCAAGTTGGACCAGGTCCATGACGTCCTGGATCAGCGAGCGCTCGAAGTCGAACCACTGCAGCAGGACGATCCGTTCGCCGGCGCGTACGTGGACGTGGAAGTTCTCCCGCTCCATCACCCGCTCGAACCCGTCGTATTCCGGTTCCGTTCCGACGGCGTGCGTGTCGGGATCCCCATAGGGCAGGGAAACGTCGTACCGGTCGCCGGCCGCGTTCTCCAGCGCGAGGTTCAGCGTCTCGGAGTAGAGGTGGGGCGGGACGTTCCGCACCGTCAGCGGCATTTCCCGCGCCATGTGCCAGTAGAGGCCGTAGGCCGTGGAGTGCCGGATCCACTGGGTGAACTCCGCGACGTACTCGGGAATGGGCCGTCCGTTCACCGCCACGATGAGGTCCCCGGGCTTTGGGGACGGGAGGTCCAGGCCGACTCCCGCGACGAAGAACTGCGGATCGTCCAGGTCCGAGAAGTCGGGCAGGACGAGGACCGGCGCCGCGAGCTCGGGGGTCTCGGGAACCGCGAGGCCGCCCTCCACGGGGTTGACGCTGAGATGGCGGTCCCGCCGGGCATTCGAGAGCTTCACGAGGGCGTAGAAGAGCTCCTCTTCCGTCTCGGCGGCCACGAACTCCGATCGCAGGCGCTTCATCTCGGCGAGCGCGGAGTAAGACTGTGTGGTCTCCTTGATCGCCGAAAACGCCTCCCGGCGTTCCGTCTTCTCGATGATCTCGTCGAAGAGCGCCCCCAACTGTTCGGTGGAGACCCCGAGCGGAGTGCCGAGCGTTTCGTCCGAAATTCGGCAGCCCGGGTACATCCAGGCAGCTGCCAGGCCGAGCGCGATGCAGGCGAGACGCAGGGAGGTCACAGGCTCCTAGCGTAAGGGAGCGCCCGGCGCATAGTCTTGGAAGGCACTTCGATGAACAGGACTCGCCCCGCCCGCGGACTCCCCCGGACCGATTGATGCCGCCGCCCACCGTTCTGCTCGGGTGGGTGGCCGGCGTCCTGTCGCTGGTGGCGTTCGTCCCCTACATCGTGGCGATCCTGCGCGGCGAGACCCGTCCGAACCGGGCCACCTGGTGGATCTGGACGACGACCGGCGCCGTCCTGCTGGCCAGCTACTACTTCTCCGGCGCGGACACGACGATCTGGGTAGCGGTGAGCTACTTCGTCGCCTCCCTGGTGACGGCGCTGCTGAGCATCCGCTACGGTGAGGGCGGCTCGACTCCGCTCGACCGCAGTTGCCTCATGGGCGCCGGCGCCGGCCTGTTGCTCTGGTGGCTCTTCGAATCCCCGGTCGTCGCGCTGGTCACGACCCTGGGCGTCGATTTCGCGGGCGCGCTCCCGACCATCCGGAAAGCCTGGGTGGCGCCGCACACGGAAGACCGTCTCGCCTGGGCGCTCTTCATCGCCGGGAATACCTGCAACCTGCTGGCGGTGGACCGGTGGGAATTCGCGATCGCGATCTATCCGATCTACTTCTTTCTGGTCAGCGGGACGATCGCGGCGCTCGTGCTGCGCCCGCGGAAGCAAGTGGTACAACCCCTGCCGTGACCGACCAGCCCTACCGCCGCATCCGGGCGCTCTGGCCCGACCACCTCGGCCTCGCCCGCGGCAAGCTCCTGCTCCCGGGCGCCGCCGAGACCGGGCACTGCCTCGCCACCTTCGCCCTGGGCTTCGACCGCGAGATGGACGCCTATCCCAACTCGGGCCTCCTCGACGGCCTCCCCGACATGCGCGCCGTCTTCGACCCGGCCGCGATCCGGCCCGGCTGGAGCGAGGGGACGGGCGTGGTGGTCGCCGACCTGGAACAGCACGGCAAGCCGCTCGAACGCTCCTCCCGCCGCATCCTCAAGCGCGCCATCGCCGAGCACGAATCGGACGGCCGCCGTCCGGTCGTCGGCATCGAGCTGGAGGCGTTCCTGCTCCGGCCCGACGGCGAGGGCGGCTTCCAGCCGGTCCACACCCCCGGCTCCCACGTCTACGGCTCGGGGCCGCTGATGGACCCCGGCGGGGTCATGGAGGCGGTGCTCAACGCCGCCGACCGCTGCGGCATCGTGCTCGAGTCCTTCCACAGCGAGTACGACGACGGGCAGTTCGAGCTGACGCTCGGCAAGAACCACGCCCTCGCCGCTGCCGACGAGGCGTTCCTCTTCAAGCTGCTGGCCCGCGAGGTGGCCGCCGAGCGGGGCTACCACCTCACCTTCATCGGCAAGCCCTTCAGCGACCGCGGCGGTTCCGGCCTGCACGTCAACCTGAGCCTCGAAGAGGACGGGGAGAACGTGTTCGACGACCCCGACGGAGCGAGCGGGCTCTCGAACCTCGCCTGGTCCGCCGTGGCCGGCCTGCTCCAACACCACCGCGGGCTCGCCGGTGCGGTGGCGCCCACCGTGAACGCCTACCGGCGTCTCCGCCCGGGTCAGATGAGCGGCTACTGGGCCAACTGGGGCCACGACCACCGCGGCTGCGCGGTGCGGATTCCGCTGGAGCGCGGGGCCGGGTCGCGGGTCGAACACCGCCTCGCGGACGGGGCCTGCGGCCCCCACCTCGGGGTGGCGGCCACCCTGCTCGCGGCGCGGCTCGGCATCGTGCGAGGGCGCGAGCCACCTCCGGAAGAGAAGAGCGACTGTCTCGAGGCTTCCGAGACCCGGGTCACCGTCGCCGACGACCTGGCCCGCGCTCTCGACGACCTGGAAGCCGACGCCGACCTGGTCGAGGCGTTCGGGGAGGAGTTCGTGCAGATGCACGTCACCGTGAAGCGCCGCGAGTGGGAGCGCTTCCGCGCCCACACCACGGACTGGGAGAAGCGGGAATACCTCCCGTACCTCTGACACGCTTCGGGACATCCGCCCCCATGAGCCTCGCGGTAACCGTCACCGGCGAGGAGCTGGACCGGGACCCGGATCCCATCCTCGCCCGCCTGCGCGACGAGGAACCCGTCGCCTGGATCCCGGCGCTC
>JAGWBQ010000031.1:0-1855 GCA_021295815.1 Gemmatimonadota bacterium
AACGACCTCACCGGTCCGATTCCGTCCGAACTTGCCGATCTCGCCCAGCTGCGGGTTCTAGGGTTGAACCACGGCGCGCTGGAGGGCCCGATTCCGTCCGAACTCGGCAACCTGGTCAGCCTGGAAAGGCTCGAGCTTTACGACAATGCGCTGGAGGGCCCAATCCCGGCCGAACTCGGCAACCTGGTGAAGCTTGACTGGCTCCAACTGGCCTTTAACAACCTCACCGGCGCAATCCCGCAGAGCTTCCTGCAACTCGACAGTCTTCAAACCTTCCACATCCGGGGCAACGAAAGTCTTTGCGTGCCCGGCATTTCCGCATTTGTGGTATGGCTGGAGGGCATCGAACGCCGGGACGAGTCGGACGCTCTCTGCAACGAGTCCGACCGGAAGGTGCTCGAGGTGTTGTTCGAGCGAGCGGGCGGTCCCCGCTGGACAAATGCCGACGGGTGGGTCGGCGGCCCGGCCCTGGACGAGTGGTATGGGGTCCGCGCCGACTCGTTGGGTCGCGTGGCGGCCCTCGACCTGGAACGAAACGGGCTCTCGGGACGACTCCCTGCGAGTCTCGGGACGTTGGCTCGGATGACGGAGTTGAGGATCGGTGGCAACACGGCTCTGTCCGGCCCGCTTCCGCAGTCGCTGGCGGGGCTGTCGTTGCGCGCGCTTCACTACGAGGGGACCGACGTTTGCGCACCGTCTCAAGCTGGGTTCCAGGAATGGTTGAACGCGATACCGTCCCACGAGGGTACGGGCGTCGCGTGCGCGCCGCTGTCGGACCGCGAGATCCTGGAGGTCGCATACGAGACGCTTGGCGGACCCGACTGGGCCAATTCCGACAACTGGCTGACGGATCGGCCGCTCGGGGACTGGTATGGAGTGGAGGTCGACGACCAGGGGCGCGTGACCGGCCTGTCACTGACCTACAACCGTCTCTCGGGGGTCATCCCCCCCGAACTCGGAAGTCTGCAGCATCTGGATCAGCTGAACCTCGGTGGTAGCAATTCCGACTTGGCGGGAGTGATCCCGGCCGAACTCGGCGACCTCGCCAATCTGATATCACTCAGCCTGTGGGGGAGCGACCTGGAAGGCGCGATTCCCGCCGAACTCGGGCGCCTCCGCAACCTGGGGTGGCTCGACCTCTCGGACAATCACTTGGCGGGGACGGTCCCGTCCGAGCTTGGAGACCTTGCCGAACTGCGCGGTTTGTTCCTCGGTGGCAACGAACTGACAGGGCCGATCCCGGGCGAGTTGGGCAGCCTGTCCCACCTTCGAAGGCTGGCTCTCGCCCGGAACGGGCTGGCCGGCTCGCTGCCCCCCGAGCTGGGCCGCCTTGCCAGACTCCGAGAGCTGCATGCCGGGCACAACGAACTGCAGGGTGCGGTGCCGGTGGAGTTCCGAGGACTGACGAGCCTCCGAGAGCTCTCCCTGTCGGGCAACGCGGAGATGTCCGGCGCCCTTCCCGCCGAGCTGACCGCCTTGAACTTGCTCGAAACGCTCGTGGCCGACGGCACAGGACTCTGCGCGCCGTCCGACGCCGACTTCCTCGACTGGCTGGACGGCCTGCCGAACGGGCGCATTCCCCCATGCGGAAGCGGTCCTGCGATGGCGTATCTCGTGCAGACGGTGCAATCGCGGGAGTTCCCGGTCCCGCTCGTGGCGGGCGAGGAGGCGCTGCTGCGGACGTTCGTCACGGCGACGCGGGAGAACCGGGAGGCGCTGCCACGCGTCCGCGCCTCGTTCCATGTGGGCGGGGCGCTCGTCCACACGGCCGAGATTCCCCCAAGCGCCGGTCCGATTCCGACCGAGGTGGAGCAGGGATCGCTGGCCGCGTCCGCCAACGCCGCGATCCCGGCCG
>JAGWBQ010000031.1:1961-2271 GCA_021295815.1 Gemmatimonadota bacterium
AATGCCCGTCCTCGACCTCACGCTGATCCCCTTCCTGTGGAGCGCCGATCCGGACTCGGCGATACTGGGCCAGACGGCCAGCATGGCGGCCGATCCCCATGGTCACGAACTGCTCTCCGATACCCGAACCCTGCTACCGGTCGGCGCTTTCGAAGTAACGGCGCACGCACCCGTGCTCTCGTCGAGCAACGACATGCTCGACCTCCTTCGCGAAACCCTATTGATCCGGAGGCTCGAAGCGGGTGGCGGCCACTGGATGGGCATGATGTCGGGACCGCTCTCCGGATTCGCCGGTGGCGTGGCTTACCGG
>JAGWBQ010000031.1:2342-3019 GCA_021295815.1 Gemmatimonadota bacterium
CGGGCAGCCGGATCCGGCGTTCCCGTACCTCGATGGATCGAGCGGAGTCTGGGGCTACGACTTCGACAGAGGCGGACTGGTGCGCCCGAGCACGCCGGACGTGATGTCGTACTGCTCGGATCCCCACTGGATCAGCGACTACCATTTCACCAAGGCGCACCACTTCCGCCTTGCCGACGAGGGGAGCGCCGGCGACGTCCCGGTCGCCGAACCGGCGGCCTCCCTCATGCTGTGGGGCGGCGTCGACGCGGATGGAGCGCCATTTCTGGAACCCGCCTTTCCGGTCGACGCACCGCAGCTGCTGCCCGACTCCGCCGGCGATCATCGGATCGTCGGAACCGGCGGCGGCGGCGAGACGCTCTTCTCGATCAGCTTCGCCATGCCTGTGCTGGCGGACGCCGACGGGGAATCGTCGTTCGTCTTCGTCGTGCCCGTCCGGCCTGCCTGGCAGGCTGCGCTCGCCGCCGTCACGCTCACCGGGCCCGGCGGGACCGCCGCCCTCGACGGCGACAGCGACAGCCCCATGGCCATCCTGCGCGATCCGCGCACGGGGCAGGTGCGCGCCATCCTTCGCGACCTGCCGCCCCAATACCGAACTGCTGCTGACGCAACCGCGGGCGTGGCGGAACCCGGCCTGGAAGTGATGTTCAGCCGCGGGATCCCGGATGCCGCCGCTT
>JAGWBQ010000031.1:3149-15533 GCA_021295815.1 Gemmatimonadota bacterium
CGGCCGCCCTAGAACTGGCCGCGCTGGGCGCTACCGTGCGGCTCATGAGCGGAGATGATGGATCAGGTTGGCCGCCCGACGGCGGACCAGGCGGTCGCGTCGGCCAGCGGTGACCCCCGGACCATGTTAGGTTGAAGCTGAGTCTAAATCCAGGCCAGCTCTCTCTGCATTGTGGCTTGGCTGGGGGCTCGCTTTCGCCGGGACGATGTCATGAGACGGTCACCAGCCATGGCATCTATGCTTGTGCTGGTGGGCTTGGTCTGCTGGGCCGTCGCGTGTGGCGGCGGGGCAACCGATGCCGCCTTCAACTGGTCGACGAGCGATATGTCGGTGGCTAGCGTGGACGATGCGGGCCTGGTCGCGCTCTACGAGGCGACGGACGGCCCCAACTGGGCCAAGAAAGACAACTGGCTGACGGACGCACCGCTCGGGGATTGGTTCGGCGTGCGTACCGCGAGTCGGGGCGCGTCGTCTGTTTGGCTCTCGGTGGCCAATGGGACAGTGAGAAGATCGAACGGATACGTCACGGGCTGAACAGTCCGATTCCGGCCGAACTCGGGAACTTGTTTCAACCTGGAGGCGCCTCCCCCTCAGCCTATTGAGAGACTAGCCTTTGGGGCCCGTGCCGACAATCCGGAACCGATGGATTGCCTCACGATCGAGCGCGTCGCGCACAACACCCAGGACCCAGTCCGGCCCCCACCGCTTGACATCGAGGCCCGATGGGAGTTCGATCGTGGTGACGATCCCGTTCGGATCCACAGTGATCCACGCCTGCGGAGAGGCCGCGCCCAGCTTGAATTCACCGACGGCTACACCGCCGTCCGTCATGCCTAGGACCATGCCCAAGCTCGGTGTCGTCGTATGCCGGGCAATCTCACGCTGGGCCTGCTTCAGGTCCTCCAGGGTGGGATCCTGAACAGCGTATCGATACCTTTCGGTGAGGAATTCCTCAAGCAGCTGGTCGGTGACCGCTGCAGGACTTGCGGAAGACCGGACAAGGATGCTCAGCTCGCCTTCAGCCGAGAATCGCCGCAACTCCCATTGGTCGTCGTCGGCTATCCAGACGCCGTCGGGTGTGGGCGCGATGTGAAGGCGCCTACCGAACGGAGGCTGGGTTACTTGAAGGAGCCCATCCTCCTCGAAAAGAGCAAGCTCCTCGCCGGGCCACGTTCCCAGAAGGTGGACGCCGGCCCCCGCCAGACGAATCGTCGCAATCTCGACCGATGGGCGTACGGTACCTTTCACCGGCGCGGGCTGCGCGAAGGAAGCCGCGACCGCCCAGCCGTCGGCGAGTAGACCCATGGGTCTCGGTGGAATGGTGCGCGACGTTTGGTCCACGGCGCTCGTGGTCGCCGAAGTGCGGACGTACCGGCCCGCCGCATCGAAGACGGTGACGCGCCGCAAGCCACGGTCTCCCGCCGCCAGGGAGTCGGGGGGTGAACTCTCCTGGGCCGTCCCCGAACCCACCCCATGTGTCGATGTGCTGTCCGGCACCGTCGAACACGAGGATCTCGTTTCCGCTCCCGTTGACCACTGCGACGCGGCCGCCTGACAGCACCTCCACGTCCCGGACATCAAAGAAGCTGGTGGCCCTGTTGTCCTCACCACTCCGAATGACAAGATCGGGTTCGGCAGCCAGGACGCGATGTTCCACCACGTCCAGCGGCACGGGCCCGAGGTCAATGATCCGCACGCCGGCGCTGTCATCGATCTGGACCTGGGTGTCGTGTGTGCGACCGGTGTCTCCCCCGCAAGCGACGAGGGTTCCCAACAGCATCAGCGAGGTCTGACATCTGCTTCGCATTTCTCCTCCACCTGATCGCATGGACTGGCGCAAGTACCAAATGGGCCTGGGTAGATTCGAACTACCGACCTCACGCTTATCAGGCGTGCGCTCTAACCGACTGAGCTACAGGCCCGCCCGAACTGTTCCTTGTAGGTGAAGCTCAGAAGGGGCCGAAAAATAGACCCACTTCGTTCGGCGTACAAGCCCCCCGGCAGGACACCCGCGGTCCTGTCCCCTCACCGGATCGTCCCGGGTCAGAACACCAACCTGTATAGGGCGCGCAGATTTCTTCCGGGACCCGGGAAGAGGTGCTTGATTCGGGAGAGATGGTTGCGATACTCGGTGTCGCCCACGTTCTCCAGGCTAAGGCTCACGAGATGCAGCCGACCGCCGAACGAGACACGGAGACCGCCCTCCAGATCGAAGAGAGAATATCCGTCGGTGGGCGTCTCGAAACTGCCCAGGTTACGCTGTTGCGCGACGAATTCCGCCGATGCTCCCAGGAACCACGCGCCAGCTTCAAGATCGAGCCGTGTCCGAAGTTGAGTGGGCGGCATCAGTGGCAGCGGCTCGGAGTCTTCGGTCAGTGTACCGAGAACCTGATTCGCCACGGCCCCGAATTCCAGCCACTCGACGGGATGGACTTCGAGAGACATCTCGAACCCTTGCAGCTGGACGTCCTCCCCTACGAACTGGAACACCGGAAGCTGAACCGGGCTCACTCGGTCCGCGTCTCTGGAATAGATGTAGCTGTCAAAGCGCGTCCGGAAAACGACCATGTCGAGGTGAACCCACTCGTTCTCCCAACCGACATACGCGTCGTACCCTGTGCCCGCTTCCGCTTCGAGATCCGGGTTGCCCACCTCGAAGATGTAGGCCGCCAGGTGCGGACCCTCGGCGAAGAGTTCGATCGCGTGGGGCAGCCGCGTCACTCTCGCCGCCGTCACGCCCATGGAAGCGCCGGCTGTCAGATCGACCGCCGCACCGAGGGATCCGGAGAGTGCGCCGTAAGAGCGGGTGCGGACATGACCGATGGGCGAATCGGGGTCGTCGGTGGCGGGTCGCATCCGTCCCAGACCGACTCGGGCGCTCGCTTCGAGCTCCAGCGGACCCATTTCGACAGACTCGTAGACGAACGCCGCCGCCGTGGTGCGCAGAGTGTTCGGTGTCCGAAGCGTTCCGGCGAACCCGAGGTCCTCCAGACCCAGGTGGAATCCGAGGGCGCCGGAGCTGAATATGCCCTTGCGGTCGTGGCGCGCCAGCAAATCGAGACCGCCCACGCGGCTCTCGTGGAAGGTACCGACGATTCCGGAACTCTCGAACTCCTTCAGCCTCGACCACGAGTAGGAAAGGTCGAGCTGGATCGACCTGAAGCCCACCCTGTCGTTCCATATGGCACGCCCACTGGTAGCGTCGCGCCTCATCTCGATGTCGACGCCGTCGACGTGACCGCTCACGGGATCCGGAGGAATGCCGTAGCTGTGTCGGAAATGGCGGTGCGAGGCTCCGAAGGAACTGGCGTCTCCGAAGAGAGCTCCGCCCGCCGTGAACCCGTAGCTCTCCGTCAGAGAGTTGCCTACTTCGCCAAGGGGCGTCTTCAGGTTGCCCGCCGTGCTCCCGTGCCCTTCCAAGGAGAGAGCGGCTCCCCCCATCGGGAAGACGACATGGCCGGCCGCTCCTCTCGACCCGGTCACCGTCCGGCCTCTGAGCGTCATCGACCCGATCAAGCCTGACACCGGGGCGGCCGGAATCGAGTTGCTCACGACGTTGATGACGCCGCCCAAGGCGTTGGGGCCGAAGAGAAGGGCGCTCGGCCCACGTACGATCTCGATCCGACCGGCGGAAACCGGATCTACCGCTATGCCGTGGTCGGGCCCGGTGGCCGCGAAATCGCTAACGCGAACGCCGTCCTCGAGGACGAGGATCCTGTCGCCCGTGAGACCGCGGATCACCGGCGCCTCGGTAGCCGGTCCCATGCTGACCACGTTGACACCGGGCTCGGACGCGACCGTGGACGCGAGCGATTCGTCGAGATTCTGAACCAGCTCGTCCCCGCTGAGAACGGTCGCAGGCCGGTGAGTCTCGCCTTCGGCACGGATGACCACGGCCGCGAGCCCGATCGCCTCCTGCGTCAAATGGACCTCGACAGGGGCCGAGCCCGTCCCCGGCTGCACGCGGACCGGGATCTCCCGTGGGGCGTAGCCGATGCTCTCGACCCGCAGCGTGTAGTTCCCCGGTGCGAGGTCGGGCAGCGAGAAGGCTCCGCGACTGTCGGTCAGAACGCCGGTGACCACTTCTCCGGCGGAATCGATCACCGAGACGGCGATATTGGGAAGAGTCCTGACCGGAGCCTCTTCGGATCGCTCGTCAAGCTCGAGCACCACGCCGGAGAGCGCGGCCACGGTGATCGGCGCCCGTGCCTCCTGCCCGGAGAGCGAGCAAGGCCAGACGCCGATCAGAACCGCCAGCAGCGACCGTAACGGGACTCCGTCGGTCACGGTCGAACGCATGTGTTGCGGTTCAGGTCAGTTCTGGTGCTCTTCTACGTGCACGTCGATCGGCGTCGTCACCAGATCCGGGTGGCCGGAGCCAACCTCTCCGTGCATGAGCCTGATCGTCCACGCGGTCTCGCCCTCCTGCAGGGCGTTCACGGCGCCGGTGAAGCCGCCAGGTGTGGAGGGCTCCCAGGAGGTGATCGAAACATCGTCGATCACGATGTCGAGATAGGCTTCGTCGTCCTGAATCACGTCGCCATCCTCGGCCAGGAAGTCCACGGTCACGCCGGAGAGCGTGCCGACCTCGACGTCGAGGTGATCGTCCCAGGAGTTGTTGTCGACCGAGTAGGTGGCGAGCGTGGTACCGCCCTGCACGATCTTCACCTCGTGCGGATCGTGGTGCTCTTCGGGCTCGGTCGGGCCGTCGCTGCAGACAGCGACGGTGAATGCCCCGCAAATGACGAGTGCGAGACGGGGTAAGATTCGGGTATGCCGCATTGTTCGTTCCTCAAATTCATCGATGGTGTGGTCGGACGGTGTCGTCCGATACGGAAAAAGGGCCGGGTACAGCGTTTGGAACAGGGGGTGGAGCCCTAGGTCCGGAACCACCGATAGGAAACGAAGGAAGACGATGCCGTTCGTCGGGAAGTGCTGGAGCGTCTCCGCAGGAATGCTCGAGACCGTCGCGCCCGGTCGTCGAGCGTCGCGCGTCGCCCGCCGGACCGGTTATCGCTCGGCAGAGCTGACACAGTGGCTGATCGTGATAATGCCCGCCGCAGTCGGACGGACGTTCGGACTCGATGTGGAGCTCGGTCGACGAATGCGCTTCGCGCATGGCGTCCGCGATGGGGACGCCAATCAACGCCGCCTGCGCGGCCGTCACCACACAGGAGAGGACGGTGCGGACCCGCCATTCGAACACCGGAATCATGACTGGCCGCTAACCCGTTCCTAACCTCGAGGTTCCCCGGCTCATTCCACCGGAGCGCCCGGGAACGCGTGCGGCTCCCTCCTCCTCGTCCTCCTCGTCTTCCTCTTCCGGCGCCACCCAGAACGTCGAGTTGTCCGGGGCTTGGCGAGCCACCGGTCCCGAGTAGAGGGCGGCGTTGAACAGCACCTTGAAAGTGCCGAAAGGCTGACCTCGCCACTGCGGCCTCATGCCGAGCAGGACGACCCGTCCTTCGCCCAGCTCGGCCTCGACCGCCGCCGCGAAGCCGTGGACCTTGTCCTCGCCGAGGAAGTAGCCCGAAAGCAGAGGCGTGCCGTCGTCGTCGTACTTGGCGAATACGCGGCCTTCGAAACCTTTCTCGGTGGTGAAGACCGGGCTGTTTCCGACAGTGAACGGCGCCCGCTCGGTCATGCCGCTCATGACCGGATGGGAGGGGTCGACGATCAGCTCGACGATCGCGCCTCCGGCGAAATATTCGGCTCGCGGCACCTCGGCCACTACGTCGCGCACCGGAAGGTGGAGTTCGGCGATGGCGAAGTTGCTGGAGCGGTTGATCGTTACTAGTGTTCCGCCACCTCGGACAAAGGCCTCGAGCTCGCGCACGCCCTCGGCCCCGATCCCGCCCTCGTACCTAGGGGGCACCGAACCCTTGGCGAAGCCGTTGACGATCTGGTTGCCGCCCATGTCCGCGAGGATGATGACGTCGTAGCGGGAACCCAGATCACCGGCGCGCACGTCGGCGTTGCGAAGCGAGGTGTGATCGATGCCGAAAACGTCGAAGATCCAGCGCGTCCAGCCTTCGTCCATGCTGGCGTTCCAAGGACGATAGAGCCCGATGCGCGGCTGCGCGACCGCCCCGCCCTGGCCGCCGCCGAGCCGGGCCTGGAGCGCGAAGTCGGCGACGAGCTCCGAACGGGCGTTTCCGGATAGCCCGGCAACCACCCACGAACCGCTCGATCCTCCGCGTCCGTCCTCGCCGGCCTCCCCGGGTTGGAATCTTACGGAGCCGCCCAGACGCCAGGCTTTGGCAAGGGCCCGATAGGAGTTGTTCTGTGCGGGATCGAGTATGAGGGCCGCTCCGTTTCCGTTCGCCCGGCCCTGAGGCGGCACTATCGCCCTCGCTACCTCATGGCTGTCGAAACCGACCCCGGGCGGGGTGTCCCAGCTGCGCGCGTCCTCCTCGCCTTGCCAGGAGAGCGGCTCCGCGCGCACGGGGTCGAGCGCGGAACGGAGCTCGTCGGAGAGCGGCGTTCTCGATTCCACCACGCGGACGCCGAACTGGTAGGGGAGAGTCCAGCCCGAAACGTCGTAAGGCTGTTCCGGCGGACCTTGCGGATATTCGCGCAGATCGGGATAGTCCTGCACCGCGAAGAGCTGCCCGACGAAGTTGGCGTTCGGCTGGTCCATGGGGATGACCCAGGTGCCCGCCGGGTGTGTGAGGCCGTCGTGCTCGGTCGCCGCCTCCAGCCGCGACACCTCGATGCCGTTGAAGGCCAGTCGTCTGAGCATCTCCACGGCAGCGACCGGATCGCGCTGGTCCTCGGGGATGAAGAAGGCGAAGGGCGGCGCCTCCCGGTGCGCTTTCACAACGTCGCGCGCAGCCTGATAACGGTTGTGGAGCAGGTCGAATTTGAACTTCGCCGCTACGTCGAGAACCGAAAACGACGCCGTGAGCATATAATCCACCGCGTCGCCGACCCGCCACCATCCTCCCGGCCACGGACTGGCGTAGAGCGAACGCGGGCGAAGCTCGCTCTCCCGCGCCGGGAAGTCGCCGATCGTGTAGAACTGCGGCGTCGCGTAGCGGTAAAGAGCGGTCTCGGTCAGGAACGAGGCCACGTTGTGGAAGTTGTTGGCGTGGTCCATGAAGCCCGGATACCAGTTGTCGAAGCCGGTTCCCATGTGAACCGCGCCCACCTGCCCTCTCTCTTCCAAGGCCTGCGACATGGCCATCCCGATGAGGTTGACGGTGCGCCACATGAGCGGGTGCACCTTCGGCGAGATAGGCTCGGCGAAAGGCGGGATCCAGATGCGCGTGGGAAAGGGCGAGCTTTGATGGTGGTTGTAGAGGATCTGCGGCTCCCATTCCCTCGTCACCCTGGTCACGACCCGCGACTCGATCTGATTGATCATGTAGCCGTCGCGGTTGTTGTCGTGGCCGATGTACTTCTGATAGAGGAAGGGAGCCGACGCCACCTCGAAGGGCGTACCCACGTTGCTCTCGTACCAGTGGGCGATCATGGTCTGGCCGTCGGGGTTGACGCTGAACCAGAGCAGGAGGATGACCTCGTCGAGAATGGCGGCCACCTCGGGGTCGGAGTCGCCGGTCACCAGTTCGTAGGCGAGCTGGATGGTATGCTCCGCGTGAGCCACTTCGGTCGAGTGCAGTCCGCCGTCGATGTGAACGATGGCCTTGCCTTCGGCGGCCAGCTCCCTCGCCTCGACGTCGGTCATGCCGTCGGGATCCGCAAGACGAAGCGCGATCTCCCGGTAGCGGTCGAGCCGGGCCAGATTCTCGGCCGAAGAGATCACCGCCATGTGCCACGGTCTGCCGAAGCTCGTTCGCCCCACCTCGTGGAGCAGCACCCGGTCCGAGGCCGCAGCCAGGGCCTCGAAATACTCGAGCGCATCCTCGTACGTGGTCAGCTCGAAGTCCGCTCCGACCTCGTGGCCGAGCACGGACGCGGGCGTGGGAATTGTCTGCGCATTTCCGGCGAAGGGGAGGAAGGCGAAGACGAACGCGATGAGCGGGGGGCTTGGACGCCGGAATGAAAGCATGGGATGGCTGCAGCGGTGAGCGGTCGCGGGCCGGCGGGAACAAGGAGGCACGCGGCACCGACTGGATGGATCAAACCTGCGGGTCGTGACCTCCCTTATGAAAGATAACCCGCTCGGCGACAGGTGACCCGGCAGCCGGTCGACCTGCCGAATCCCGGTTAAGCGTTTGCCGGACCTGGCGCGACTGCGTTAGGTTGATTCCGATGAAATCCCTCGCATGCGCCCTTCTTCTAGCGCTCGCAAGCTGCGGAGTGAACGCCACCCAGTCGGGCCCGGGATGGCCGGGCGAGGCGTGGCCGGTCTCCACGCCCGAGGCCGAAGGCGTGAACGCAGCCGCGATCGACTCTCTCATCGCCGACATCGATGCTGGGCGATACGGCTACATCGACAGCTTTCTGCTCATCCGCAACGGGCGGGTCATCGCGGACCGTTCCTGGGATCGGAGCGACGATTACGCCCGGATTCTGGCCGAGGCCGACGACACCGCCCTGCACCAGTACAACTACGATCATCCGACCTGGCATCCGTTTTACCGGGGCACGCGGCTCCACTCGCTCCAGTCGGTGACCAAGAGCGTGATGTCGATCGCGTTCGGCATAGCGGTGGACGAAGGGCGCATCCCAGGTCCGGACGCTCCCGTGTGGCCGTACTTCGAAGACTACGGAGTCGACCTCTCCGATTCGTTGCGCGCCGAGACGACCATCGAGGACTTTCTCACTATGAGAAGCGGGATCGAATGGGCCCGTCCAGGACAGGGGTACGCCGACGGAAGCCATCCGACCATCGAGATGGAGATGAGCGACCGCTGGATCGAGTACGTCCTCTCCAAGCCGGTCACGACCGAGCCCGGCACTGACTTCGACTACAATGACGGAGTGAGCGTGCTTCTGGGCAAGATCGTGCGTGAAACCACCGGACAGAGACTCGACCATTGGACCGACGAGCGCCTCTTCACCCCCATCGGCATCGACGAGTTCTATTGGAAAGAGACGCCCACCGGCGAGACCGACAGCGAGGGCGGTCTCTACCTGACCACCCACGACCTGGCCCGCGTGGCCTACCTCATGCTGCGCGGCGGCGAGTGGGATGGCAGACGGATCGTGTCGCGGGAGTGGGTCGAGGCCTCCACGGCTCCGGCGATTCCCGATCTCGTTCCGAACAACGACCGACCCGACACCGGCTACGGCTATCAGTGGTGGGTTCCCTACTCGGCCACGAAGATCTTCGCCGGCAACGGCTACGGCGGGCAGTTCGTTCACATCGTCCCCGAGTACGACCTGATCTCGGTCTTCAACGGCTGGACCATCCGCGACGCCACGGAGATGTCGAGCTGGACCGCGCTCCAGGAACGAATTCTCCCGGCGGTGCGGTAGGGCGGGACGGGCTACCGTTTCGTGATACGAGGAACAAAGCACGCGTCTATGCGACTAATATCGGCTGCGGACATTGATTCATACCTCGTCAGGAGCGACACGATGGTGAGCATGGCTTTGTCGAAACCACCCGGGAGATCCGTCCACGCCGCCGGAGCTTACCTGTGCGGCGTCTGGATCCTCGCGGCCTGCGGCGATGCCGGGGACCACCGCGCACCGGCGCCGCTGGGCATGGACTCTGCGGGTGTCGAGGTCGTAACCAATCCGGCCATCGACGCTGTTTACGCCGACGTCGTCCCGGAGCCGATCCTCTCCATCGGCACCTTCGACGGCGCCGAGCCTGAAATCTTCGGACGAATCGTTTCGGTCGCTCTCGACGGTTCGGGCAACTTGATCGTCGCCGACCAGCAGGCGGCCGAGATCCGAACCTTCGACGCCCAAGGCGAACACCTGCGCTCATTCGGAAGAACCGGAGATGGACCAGGCGAATTCCAAGCTCTCCTGGGAGCGTGGCCCACCGCGGAGGGCGCCATCGTCGCGACAGACGCTCGCGGCCGTATCGTCCGCTTCGACTCTACGGGTGCGCTGCTGACGGCGGCGACTCTGATCGCCCCGAACGGAGCTGCGACCAGGCCGGTCCGTCCGGCGGGACCCGACCTCGTCCTCGGCAGGGCGCGATCCGCCCTACCTTCTCCCGAATCCGGTCAGAACTTGGAGGAACTGCTCGAATCCCTCTCCAATCCGGTCGAGCAACTGGTTCGACACGACCTGTCTGGGGCCCTGATCGACACGGTCGCGACCGTTTTCGGACAGGCTGTCCAGGCTTCAAGCTCCGGCGAATCCATTGAGATCATGCGAGTGCCGCTTTCGGCCAGGTCCGCAGCGACCGCATCTTCGACAGGTCGCGTCGCGGTGACCCGTGGCCAGTCCTACGAGATCTCGCTTTTCGATCCCGACGGGAACCTCGAGCGGATTGTGCGCATGGCCGACGCGCCGCCAGTTCTGACCGACGCGCACCTCGGGTCCTGGGTGCGGAACTTGCCCGGAGGTTGGGAGAGCTCGGACGAGGCGCAGATCGAGGCTGTGGTGAGCGAGTTCAGGAATAGCATGGCCGTGCCCGAGAGACTCCCCGCCTGGAGTTCGCTGCTGTTCGCGGACGGCGGAGAACTTTGGGCGCAACGCTACGCGACTCCTGCCGCCGAGACGATCCGCTGGGACGTTTTCGGAGCGGACGGCGGATTTCTCGGGCGCGTCATGGTCCCGGCCAGCATTCGGATTCAGCACGTCGGCAACGGACGGCTTACCGTCGTCTCCAGCGACGACCTCGGTGTGGAGCGGGTGGAGGTGTACGAGCTGAGCTGAATGGGTCGGGAGGCGCTATGGCGCCTGAGCCTTGGCAAGCCGGCCGCCGCGAAGCGAGCGGCGGATTCCGACGACACCCACCGCGAGCCAGAGGATGGCGAACCAGGCGATCCGCGCCAATGACACCCAAGGTTCCAGCGCGCCTTCGCCTGCCACCATGTAGTCGATGTCCTTGAGGGCGGAGAGTGGGAAGGACAAGGCCCGCAGCACGGGAGTCCAGCCCCCAAAAGGACCATTGGGTGTCAGGAAATCGCGCTCGATGTAACCGGTGACGTACACGGCGAGCATCGCTATCGCCGTGCCGTGGTTCAACCATGCCGTAAGGCCGAAGCCCACAACGGTCAGGCATGCGGCGAGAAGGAGCAGACTCGGCAGTTCAATGAGCCGGTCCGAAAGCGACGGATCGAAAAAGATCAGGAACAATCCCAGTTCGATCAGCGCGGCGAGAATGATGAAGATCGCCCCGCCAACGAGGGCTTCGCCGAGGCGAGTCAAGTAGAACGCCACCGGATCGGTAGTTCGCTGAAACCAAAGCTGGATCACCCCGCCCCGGAAGTCCTCGGATATCAGCCCCCCCGCGATGATGATCGGGACTCCGACAGCCAGTACGAAAATGCTGGAATCCAGCCGAGTGAACTCGGACTCGGGCGTCGTGGCCGCCAACAAGGCGGCTAGCGTCGCCGTAACGAGGGTCAAGATCACCAAGGAAGTTGATTTGGCGTGTAGACGCAGCCACACGCGCCTCGGAAACCCCACCATGCGCGCCTTCATGGCGACTCCGCAATCACCATTGCCTCCAAGGCCCCGGCGGCATCCGCAGCCCCAGGCGCCAACGGGCCCGCCCGTAGTTTGCCGCCGTCCAGAACAAAGACATCCGTGGCCAGTCTCCCCACCTCCGCGAGATCGTGGCTGGTCAGCACAACGGTTGCGCTCCGAGCGGCCAGGGATTCGATTTCGCTTCGCATCGCCACTCGCGAGGGCGGGTCGAGCCCCGAGAACGGCTCATCCAATAACACCACGGCAGGTTCCCCGATCAGCGCGAAAGCCAGAGTCAGCCGTTGCCGATACCCCTTCGAGCAACGGTTGGCTCGCTTCGACAGGATCTGGTCGTCGAGGCGGCCCCGAGCGACAGCGGTGGCGAACGCCTTCCGGCGACCCTCCGGCGGCGCAGCGAGATCGACACCGAACCCCAGCACATCCGCTACCGTCCACGAGGGCGGATAGGTTACGAACTCCGGCACGAATCCGATTTGTCGTGCGTCAACAGCGGCTCCGGGGGCACCACCCCCTATTCGTACTCGCCCGCAGTCGATTGGATGTAACCCTACCAGAGCCCGGAAGAGCGTAGTCTTTCCCTTCCCGTTCTTGCCGACAATGGCGGCGATCGCCCCGGGAGACACCTCAAGGTCCAGCCCGTCGAGGACAGCGTGGCTCCGGAAACGGCGTCGATACGAGACCCGAATACCGTCAGCGAGGACTGCGGCTTCTGAATGGAGCACCGGTCACTCCCTAATAGCGTCTGGTTCTAGTGCATATACCTCGATCAGAGTTTCGTCGTAGGTGCCCTTCGCCTGGACGAGTACCCGGTCCTCCGAAATATCCAGCACGTGCAGGCGCACGGGCATCGTGATCCGCTTC
>JAGWBQ010000032.1:0-2166 GCA_021295815.1 Gemmatimonadota bacterium
GCCGGTCGGAGGCCAGGCAGCGGCGCGAATCCCCGCACCGGGCGCGGATGCACCGGCTGGCGGAGACTTACAACCGCTGGCTGGTCCGGGTCCGGGTCCTGGACACCGAGATCGACCGAGCGACCTCGGACCTCGATGCGCTCAAGGCCGAGCGGACGCGCGCGAAGGGACAGCTGCAGGCGGCGCGCACGCGGATGGACCGGGCGGGGCGGCGGAGGTGAAGCCGATGAGGATCGTGATGCTGGCCGGCATGGTCGCGATCGCGGCGGCCGTCGTTTCGGCCGTGCTGTCGGCGCGGCGTCGTCGGGCCGACGAGCGGCTGACGGGCCGGAGGCCGAGGTGAGGACGGCCGCCCAAGCTGGTGGCCTGCTGACGCACTCGCGGCTGTCGTCGTTCCGCGCCTGTCCGCGCCGGCACTGGATGCGCTACGAGCTGGGCCTGGCTCCGGAGCGGGACGGCCTCGCGCTACGCGTCGGCTCGGCGTTCCACCTGGCGCTCGACGCGCTCGCGGGGGGCGGGGATCCCGCGCCCGCCCTGGAGGAGTCGCTGGACGATCCGTACGACCTGGCGCTGGTCGCGGCGATGGTGACGGTCCACACGGAGCGCTGGGCGCGTGAACCGTTCGATATCGTGGCCTCGGAACTCGCCTTCGACCTGCCGCTCGTGAACCCGGCGACCGGCCGGCCGAGCACGGTGTGGCGGATCGCCGGGGTGATCGACGCGATTGCGGAACTGCCCGACGGCCGGCTCGCGCTGGTCGAGCGCAAGACGACCTCGCGCGACTTCAGCCCCGGCTCCGAGTACTGGCTGCAGCTGCACATGGACCCGCAACTGTCGGTCTACGTGTTGGCTGCCCGCCAGCTCGGCTACGCCATCGACACGATCCTCTACGACGTGACCCGGCGCCCACGGATGCGGCCCCGGCGGGCGACACCGGAAGAGAAGCGCAGGTACAAGGCCAACGGCGATCTGTACGCGAATCAACGTGCCGAGGACGAGGCTCCCGAGGCGTTCGCCGTCCGCGTGGCCGCCGCCATGAGGGCGCGTCCGGACTATCACTTCGCGCGCGCCGAGATCGCGCGCCTTGACCAGGACCTCGCTGACTGCGCCGCGGAACTGTGGGCGCAACAGAAGACGTTGCGCCTCGCCCAGCGGACGGGCCGCTGGTACCGCAACCCCGGAAGCTGCTACGCGCCGTTCCCCTGCGCGTACCTGTCCGTCTGCCAATTCCGCGACCTCGAAGACGTGACGCCGAACGGATTCATTCGGCTCGAGGACGTCCACCCGGAACTCCCGGAGGTTAGTTCGGCATACCCCGCCGGAGGTTAGTTCGGCAAGCCGCGCCCGGGCCGAGCGGGCGAGAAAACAGGAGGAACAGATGACAGCAGCGAAGCCGCGTCCCGCGCCACGGAGCCCGGCTCCGAAGAGACCGCCGCCCCGCGTCGGCAACGGGTCCCGGCCGCAGACCCCCCGGAAATTCGCCGTCACGTCGGGCCGCATCGACGGGCCGCAGAAGATCGTGCTGTACGGCACGGGCGGGATCGGCAAGTCCACGCTCGCCTCGCTCGCGCCGAAGCCCGTGATCCTCGACATCGAGACGGGGACGCGGGACCTGGACGCGCACCGCGTCGAGGGGATCGAGTCGTTTGCCGAACTGCGGGCCTGTCTCCAAGGCACGGCACTCGACGGTTTCCAGACAGTGGTCATCGACTCGGCGAGCAAGGTCCAAGAGCTGGCGGTCGCGCACACGTTGGAGACGGTCAAGCACGAGAACGGATACCACGTGTCGAGTGTGGAGGGGTACGGCTTCGGGAGGGGTCTGCAGTTCGTGTACGACACATTCCTCCTCCTGCTCGCGGACCTGGACCGGCAGGCGCGCAAGGGGCGCAACGTGATTCTGGTCGGCCACCGTTGCACCGACACGGCGCCGAACCCCGAGGGGGACGACTTCCCCCGGTACGAGCTGGACCTGCAGTCGCCGCGATCCGGGAAAGCGTCGATCCGCAACCGGGTCGTGCAATGGGCCGACCACGTGCTCTATCTCGGCTACGACGTGGTGGCGGAGGACGGCAAGGGCATCGGCGGCGGAACGCGCACGATCTGGCCGAACGAGCTGCCGCATCACATCGCCAAGTCGCGGCGCATCGCCGATCCCATCCCGTTCAC
>JAGWBQ010000032.1:2196-5768 GCA_021295815.1 Gemmatimonadota bacterium
CATGAACGCGCTGGACCGCGACGGCCTGTTCAAGGCGCGCCTGCTGAGCTGGAGCGTCTACGAGGCCGAAAGCGGCGCGGTGGCCGTCTCGTGCGAGCTCCACATTCTCGAGGAATGGAACGGCGCGGACTGGGAAGACTGGTCCGGCTACGAGGACTACCGCGTCTTCGGCAACTGGTGGGTGATCAAGCGGAACGGAACCGTGAACGCGAGCGCCGTCGCGCAGCTGAGGAACTCGCTCGGCTGGGACGGCAGCCTCGACAGCGTCATGGGGCCGCCGCCCGGCCGGACCGTGCAAGTCGTGGTCAGGGGCGAGGAATACAACGGGCGGGTCCAGCACAAGGCGTCGTGGATGCAGCCGGGCGACCACAAGCCGAACCGGGGTGTCGACACGGACAGGGTCGGCCAGTTGCAGGCCCGGTTCGGGTCGCTGCTGCGCGCGGCCGCTTCATCGGGGGCCGCGCCGGCGGCAACCGCAACCGCCGCAGTCGCTCCCGCCAAGCCGGACCCGGACGATGACCTGCCCTTTTGAGCCTGCCCGAAGCGGGCGGCGTGCACTCGCGCTCGACGACAGGCGGGCGGGCACATCGGCGCTCGAGGCGGGACTGTGAGCGGGGCGTGGACCGAGTACGTGACGTACGAGGCGGCGCGGCTGCTGATCGAGTCGCTCGACGGTGATCAGTACCCCGTTCGAGGCCGGGCCGTGAAGTACTGCGCGGACTGCCGGCGGATCCACGATGCCCCGCCGCGCCGGGACGGGGCCTGAGATGCGCGTCGTCGCGCTAGACCCGTCGCTCGCCGCCACCGGCGTCGCCGTCGACCCGGGGATCCCGCCGCACGTCATCGCGCCGCCCCGGGGAGTTGTGGGCGCCGCGCGCCTGGCGCACATCGACCAGCGCATCCGCGAGGCCGTCGACGGCGCGGACCTGGTCGTCCTCGAGGGCTACTCCTACGGCTCGAAGGGCACGGCCGCCTACCAGCTCGGCGAACTCGGCGGCGTCATCCGGCTCGCGCTCCACCGGATGCGCACCCCCCTCGCCGTCGTCTCCCCCGCGGCCGTCAAGATGCTCGCCACGGGCCGGGGCAACGCGGCCAAAGAGGCGGTCTTCGCGGCGGCGATCCGCCGCCTGGGTTACCAGGGCTCGAGCACACACGAGGCCGACGCGCTCTGGCTGCTCGAAGCCGCGCTGCAGCGCTACGGGCTTCCCGGTGCCGTCAAGTTGCCCAAGACGCATCTCCGGGCGCTTGGGAAGATCGCCTGGCCGGGTCTGGGCGAAGCCGTGAAGCGCGGAGCCGCCTGATGGCGCGCCAGGTGGTGAAGTACCAGACGACCAGCGTCGAGGCCGCGCGGTCCGCGCAGCAGATCTGCGACCTCGCGCGCAAGTACGGAGCCTCTCGCTTCGAGATGCGCTGGGACGACCGGAGGCGGCTGGAGGGAGTCCGGTTCGCCGTCCGCCACCCGGAGGCCGGCGAGGTCCCCGTCGTGCTCAGGGCCCCGGAGGAGACGATCACCCGGATCCTCTGGGACGCCCGCGGCCCGAACTCGCGCAAGACGCGGGCGGAGATCGCGGACCAGGCGCACCGGATCGCCTGGCGCCACATGAAGGACCTGACCGAGCAGCTTCTGCTCGCGACGCGCCTGGGTCTCCGAACGGTGGAGGGCGCGTTCATGGCCGACATCGAGGTCTGGGACGACGAGACGGGCGAGACCACGACGATGGCCGAGCTCTTCGCCCGGCGCGCGCGGCTCGAACCCGGCCAACGCAGCGTACGGCTGCTGCCCGCCGCGAGGCGGGTGTGATGAGGACCGGTCAGCTGCCCGCCGCCTTCCGCGAGCGCGCGGAGATGATGCGCGAATGCGGCGCTCGGGCCCAAGCCGCGGCTCTCGAATGGGCCGCCGAGCAAGCCGAGGCAGTGCTGCGCGGCGAGGCCGCCGAGGAACTCACGCTCGCGGAGGCCGCGGCCGAGTGCGGCTACTCGCGCTCGCACCTCCGGCGACTGGTCCGCGAAGGCAGGCTGCCCGCGGCGGGCAGGGATCCTCGCATCCGCGTCCTCCGCCGCCACCTGCCCCGCAAGCCCGGAGCCGCTACGTTGCGCTCGCAGCTTGCCCGCGCCGTCGTCGAACGAGGAGCACCCTCATGAAACGACGGAAGAAGAAACACTGGTCCTACAACGCGGGCGAGCGCGGGCGCAACTGGGTGCGCGCGTTCCGGCAGGGACGGGACGGGAAGTACTACCTGGAATGGTTCGACGAGGACCGGCGAAGACGGGCGGCCCTGCTCAGGGGTGTCACGACACCACTTTCCGCCAAGGCGAAGGCCGACGAGCTGGCGGCCCGGTTCGCCCGGCTCGCGTCCGAACCTCGGGCGGAGCCCGCCGCGCCCGCGCTTGCCGAGGTGCTGGACCGCTACGAGATGGAGGTGACACCATCGAAGGGCCGCTCGAAGCAGGCGCACGACCGCCGCGCCCGCCGGGTCTGGCTCGCGTTCCTGGACGCGCAGCCGGAGGCGGGACGCCGGAACGGGCGACGGCCGGAGAGCCTGGACCGGATCGACTGGGACAGGTTCGTCGCCATGCGGAGGGCCGGAACGATCCCCGGCTGGCCGCGGCCGGTGAAGGACGGGATGGTCGGCAACGACTTGGGTTTTCTCGTCGCCGTCCTCAACTGGGCGGTCGGGGCGGGGCTCGCCGGGTCGAACCCCTGGAGCGCGGACGTGCGCCGGGGCGGGCGCTGGGAGACGCCGAAGGAAAGGAACCCTCGGCGGCCCGGCATGACGGACGAGATTCGCGCGGGGCTGATCGCCCACGCGCCCGGAAACTGGCGGTTTGCCGCCATGCTCTGGCTCGGGCGCGAGACCGCGCGGCGCAACAGCGCGATCCGTCGGCTTCGCTGGAGCGACATCAATCTCAGGGCCGGCACCATCCGGTGGCGCGCCGAGACCGACAAGGCGGGGCGCGAAAACGTCACGCCCATGACAGCCGGAGCCCTGGAGGTCGTCCGGACTCTTCCCAGGGGCATCGGCGACGCGCCGGTGTTCCCCGGACGCGACGGGGCGGTTTCCCGGGGCACATGCCAGAAGTGGCTCAGGAGGGCGAAGGCGCGCTGGATGGCCTCGGTTCCATCGAGGGATCGCGGAGAACTTCGCCGTCGGATCGCCAGGATCGGGTTCCATGCGGAGAAGCGGGCCGCGGTGCGCGACCGGGCGTTCCGCAACCTGCCGGCGAGCGTCCAGGAGCAGCTCGCGGGCACCAACTTCGACACGCTCCGCCGGACCTACGACGAGGTGACGGTGGAGGACATGCAAGCCTATCTCGGGCGGGCCTCGGGCGGGGACGGGGGGTAGGATTTGCGAGCACTCGTTGCGAGCACGTGGGGCGGGATCCGGGGAACACCAGGCGATCCCGCGACCGAAGCACGGGCGGGACAACGCCTTACGCGGACGGTGCCGGCCGCGGCCGCGGGGGACAGCCCCACTCGGAGATGCAGTGGGCCTCGTCGACCGCAAGCAGGCTCACCCGCAGGCGCGGCAGCAACTCGCGGAACGAGCGGCTCTCGAAACGCTCCGGCGCGA
>JAGWBQ010000033.1 GCA_021295815.1 Gemmatimonadota bacterium
CTTCATCGCGTTTTTCCTCTGTGAGGATCGAATCAACCCGCAGCTTAGCGGGAACGTTGGTACGACGGCCCATGCAACCGGCAAGGTTCATGCCGGATAGGGGCAGCCTCTAAGGTGCTGGTGGAGAACGGTTTAGCGCATTGTGCCCCCCGCAGGACCGACGTTATCGCTCGCTGATCGCCGGATATCCGCCGAAGATGCGGGAAACTGCACCTTCGGAAGTCATTCGACCGTGACCGACTTAGCCAGGTTGCGGGGCCGGTCCACATCGAGACCGCGCTCCACCGCCACGTGATAAGCTAACAGTTGGAGGGGAACCACGGAGAGGATCGGCTGAAGGACGTTCACGCTCCGGGGCACGCGCACCAGGCTTTCGACCCGTCCCTCGAGCTCGGGGGCGTCGTCCGACACCACCGCGATGACCCGTCCCCCGCGTGCGCGAATTTCCTCTATGTTCGAGACCACCTTCGGATAGACGCCGTCGCGAGGCGCGAGCACCACCACGGGCATGTGGCGATCCACGAGGGCGATCGGGCCGTGCTTCATCTCTGCGGCCGGGTAGCCCTCGGCGTGGATGTAGCTGACCTCCTTCAGCTTCAACGCCCCTTCGAGAGCGACAGGGAAGTGGAGACCGCGCCCGAGATAGAGGAAATTGTCGGCCCCTGCGACGCTCTTGGCCAGCTCCCGCATTTCGCCGTCGATCGCGAGGGCCGCGTTCATGGTGTCGGGGAGCTCCTCCAGGGCGGCGACTATCTCGAGGCCGCGTTCCACGGAAAGGTGACGACGGCGGCCGAAGTGGAGGGCGAAGAGCACGAGAGCGACTAGCTGGCTGGTAAAGGCCTTGGTGGACGCGACGCCGATCTCGGGGCCGGCGTGGAGGTAGAGGCCGAAATCGCTCCGGCGCGCGATGGCCGAGCCGACTCTGTTGACGACGCCCATGGTGGGCGCTCCCCGGCGGGCGACCTCGTCGAGGGCGGCGATGGTGTCGGCGGTCTCGCCGGACTGCGAGATGGCGATGACCAGCGATTCCGGGTCGAGCACGGGATTTCGGTAGCGGAGCTCGGAGGCGTACTCCACGCTCACCGGCACGCGGGCCAGCTCTTCCAGAAGGTGGGCGCCGATGAGGGCGGCGTGCCAGCTCGTGCCGCAGGCGGTCAGTACGATGCGCCTCGTGCGTTCGAGGACGTCGCCGTGGGCTTCGACCCCGCCCAGCCTGGCGTCGCCGCTGCCGTGGAGCAGCCGTCCCCGCATCACGTTGCGGAGCGAAGCGGGCTGTTCCAGTATCTCCTTGCGCATGAAGTGGGAGTGGTCGCCCTTGCGATGGGCTGCGGCGTCCCAGCTCACGCTGTGGACGGCGCGCTTCACCTCGCCGCCATCGCGTCGGAAGGTGCGCGGACCGGAGGCGGTGAGCACGGAGTAGTCGCCGTCGTCCAGCCAGGTCACGCTCCGGGTCAGGTCGGCCACCGCCGCAGCGTCGGAGGCGACCAGGGAGATCCCGTCCGCCGTTCTTGCCACCAGGATGGGGGAGGCGAGACTCGCCGCGACGATCTTGCCCGGATCGCGGGATGAGACCACGGCGATGCCATAGGTCCCTTCGACCCTGTCCAGCGCGGCCGCGACCGCCCCTTCCAGGGGCCCGCCCGGTGACCAAAGGTGGTCGACGAGGTGGGCGAGGGTCTCGGTGTCGGTGTCGGAGGTGAAGGCGTAGCCGAGTGCGCCGAGCCGTTCCCGAAGCAGGGAGGCGTTCTCGATGATACCGTTGTGGACCACGGCGATCTCTCCGTCCGCAGAGAGCTGCGGGTGCGCGTTGGCTCGGGTGGGAGGACCGTGGGTGGCCCAGCGCGTATGGGCGACGCCGCATCCACCTTGGGGCAGGCGGCTCTCGCGCAGAGCGCGCTCGAGCTCGGCGATCCTGCCGGCGCGCCTGACGGCGACCAGCCGGGCGGATCCCGCGCCCGTGCCGTCCCGTCCCTCGGTCACGCCGACGCTCCTAGCCTTGCCGACGCTCTCCGCCATCGAACCGGCGCTCCCGTCCACGACTGCGAGGCCGGCCGAGTCGTACCCTCGGTACTCGAGGCGGTGGAGGGCGCTCAGGAGGAAGGGTGCGGCGTCGCCTCCGCCGACGTATCCGAC
>JAGWBQ010000034.1 GCA_021295815.1 Gemmatimonadota bacterium
CCCACCAGCGGACCCGCGCTGTCCTCCGGCGACCTCCGGGCCCGGACCACGGCGGGCCTGTCGAGCTGGACCGTGCTGGCGGCCGCGACCAGCTACACCGTGGTGCCGGCCTCGTCCACGCCGGGCACGGAAACCGTCAGCTGGGCCGTGCGGGACCTGCCCAGCTACTCGACCGGGACCTATTCGGCAACCGCCACCTTCACGATCTCGGAGCCCTGAAGGCATGCGAATCCCGACGATCCTGCTGGCGCTCCCCTGCCTGCTCACGCCTGTGGCGCGGGGCCAGCCGCGCATCGAGCTGGGCATGCGCCCGCTGCGCTTCGAGGCGGCCATCGGCCCGGGGCGGGCCTGGACCGGGGCCGCGCTGGTGACCAACGGCGGGGCGGCGCCCGGCCGGATCCGTGCCGAGGCGCTCGACTTCGCGCTCGACGGCGACGGCCAGCCGGTGTTCGGGGAGCTCGCGTCGGAGCGCCGCTGGAGCTGCCGGGACTGGCTGGTGCTGAATCCCTGGGAGGCCCGTCTGGCCGCCGAGGCCTCGGCCCTGGCGCGGTTGACCGTGCGGGTCCCGGACGAAACCGGGGAGGGCGGCTACCACTGCGCCGTGGCCTACCGCCTCGAACCCCCCTTGCCGTCCCCCGGCGTCGGGCTGCGGGCCGCCGTGCGCGTGGCCGCCGCGGTGTACGTGGTGGTCGGGGATCCCCCTGTCGCCGAGCTGTCGGTCACGGCAATGGAGCTGGAGCGCGACGCCGGCGGCGCGTGCGCCGGGATCGCGGTGACCTTTCTCAACGACGGCCGCCGGCACTACCGGGCGACCGGCGCGGTGCTTGTGGTCGACGCCACGGGCGGGACGGTCGCGGAGCTGCCCGTCCCGCGGCGGCCCGTGCTGCCCGGACGGAGGCAAAGGTTCAGGCTGCGCTGGCCAGCCGGGCTGGACCCGCGCGCGGACTACGCGCTGCGATTCGATCCCGCCGCGGAGTCCGTCCAATGAGACTCGCCCTGGCGCTGCTGACGGCCGCCGCAAGCGTGTCGGCGGCTCCGGAAGGCGGCGGCGTGGACGTGTCCCTCGAGGCCGGGCGGGTCGGCGGCAGCGGCCCCGAGACCGGGCTGGGCGGCGGCGCGCGCTTCCATGCCTTCTACCCCCGCCTGGGCACCCTGCGCGGGTCGCTGGACGCGGCTGGCGGCCGCTGGACCGGCTGGCGCGACACGCACCTGACGCTGCAGGACGCTCCCTGGCGCGGAGCCCACTGGACGCTCAGGGCCGGGGACTTCCGCGTCCGCACGGGCCCGGACTCCCTGGCCGGGGGCCTGTACCGTCCGCTGCTGCCGGCCCGCGGAGCCCAGGTCGAGGCGCGGCGGGGCAACCTGGCCTGGGAGGCCTACTGCGGCGCGGGTGCGCTCCGCGGCGGGCGGCTGACGGCGTTCCGCATCTCGACGGGACAGCGGCTCTGCGGAGCTTCTGCGACGCTCGGTCTGAGCGAATCCTGGACGGTGGGCACCCGGTTCATCCGGCTCGACGGGGAGCCCCGCGACCGGCGGGGCGTGTGGAACGCGCCCCTGCCGGTGCGCTTCCGCGCGGCGACGACCGCGGCGGCGTGGGCCGCGTACCACTTCAACGGTGTGCGCCTGTTCTTCGAGGGCGCGGCGGCAGGGGCGAAGCCGGCCGGAGCGGGCGGCGTTGCGGGGAAACGCTTCCACGGCACGGCCGCGGCCGAATGGAACCACGCGAGGGCCGGCGCCACGCTGGTCGCCGAATCCCAGGGAGCGGACTACCTGCCGGTCGCCGGGGCCTACCTCGGGGACCGCGCCACCGGCCGGGCCAGCGCGCGGGCGCGGCCCCTGGCCGCCCTGGAGGTCGGGCTGAGCGCCTCCGCCACCCGCGGCAACCTGGAGCGGGACCCGCTGCGGCCGACGTTCCGGAGCCACCTGCGGGGGGCGCGGGCGTCCTGGAGCCTGCCCGGCAACGCCAGCCTCAGCGGCACCCTGGACTGGCTGCGCTTCGCCGGGAGCGAGGGCGCGGACTTGGACACCCGGCTGGCGTCGGTGTCCGCCCGCAAGGAGCTCGGCCGCCACGGCCTGCGCGCCGAATGGCGCGAGGGCGCGCAGCCGATCCCCGCGCGCAGCCTCGAGATCGAGGACGCCTGGCGGCCGCTGCCGGGCGTCGGCCTGGGAGGGCTGCTGCGCTGGCGGACCTCGGCCGGGTCCGGCGGAGAGGCCCGCGCGCTGGACGTGCGGGCGTTCGGCTCGTTCTCCCGGGGCCGCTGGTCGGCCCACGCGAGCGTGGAGCGCGGCCGCGACGTGGCCGACGACACGCTGCTGGCGCGGCGGCTGTACTCGAGCTCGCAGTTCGGCCTGACCGCCGCGATCGGCAAGTGGAAGCTGTCGGCGCGGGGCGGCCGCTTCAACCGGACCCAGGAGCTGACCTACGGCTCGGCGCACCTCCTCAGGGGCTTCGATC
>JAGWBQ010000035.1:0-2495 GCA_021295815.1 Gemmatimonadota bacterium
CGACGAACCACTGGTCGGTGAGCCACGGTTCGATCACCGTCTGCGAGCGGTCGCCGAAGGGGACCGTGTGCACGATCTCCTCCTCTCGCTCGAGCAGGCCGGCGGCGTCGAGGTCGGCCACCACGCGCTTGCGGGCCTCGAAGCGGTCGAGGTCCCGATAGACCGCCGGCACGTTGGCGTTCAGCGTGCCGTCCGCGTTCAGAATGTTGATCGGCGGCTGGCCGTGCCGCCGCCCCACCTCAAAGTCGTTGAAGTCGTGGGCGGGCGTGATCTTGACCGCGCCCGTCCCCTTCTCCGGATCGACGTAGGCGTCCGCAACGACCGGGATCACCCGGTCGGTGAGCGGCAACCGGACATCGCGGCCGACGAAGTCCGCGGTCCGCGGATCCTCCGGGTGCACGGCGACGCAGGTGTCCCCCAGCATGGTCTCCGGGCGGGTCGTGGCCACCGTGACGTGGCCGTCGCCGTCGGCAAACGGGTAGCGGATGTACCAGAAGCCGCCTGTCGACCTCGAGGTCGGAGATCGCGGTGCGGAGCTGGGTATCCCAGTTCACCAGCCGCTTGTCGCGGTAGATCAGCCCTTCCCGGTGCAGGCGCACGAACACCTGCCGGACCGCGGCCGAGAGACCCTCGTCCAGCGTGAAGCGTTCGCGGGACCAGTCAGCGGATGCCCCGAGACGTCGCAGCTGGCGGTTGATCGTCCCGCCGGATTCCCGCTTCCATGCCCCGACGAACGCCTCGCGGCCGAGCGCCTTGCGGTCCGGGCCGCCCTCGTCCGCCAGCTGCCGCTCCACCACCATCTGGGTGGCGATCCCGGCATGGTCGGATCCCGGCTGCCACAGCACGTCCCGGCCGCGCATGCGCCAGTAGCGGCTGAGGACATCCTGCAGCGTCATGTTGAGCGCGTGCCCGATGTGGAGGCTCCCCGTGACATTGGGGGGCGGCATCATCACGACGAACGGATCCTGGGCGGAGTCCGGGTCGCAGGCAAAGGCGCCCGTGTCCTCCCAGGCCTGGTAGATGCGTGATTCCACGCTGGCCGGCTCGTACGCCCGGCCGATCCGTTGTTCTGGCATGGCTAGGTCGGTTCGTCGGAACGGGGGCCCTCAGGCCGGGATGCGAGCTCGGCCCGGAGCAGGTCGCGGACCGTTGCGTGGAGATTCTCGCGGAGCCACGCCCGGATCAACTCGTCCACCCGGCGGCGCACGTACTCATCGAGCGGGTTGTCGACGCGGGCCTCGAGGCCTGTGGACACCGGGCCTTCCGGATGCGGACCCGCCCGCTCCAGGTCGGCCCGGATCGCCTCCAGGGTCGCCTCGATCCGGTCCTGCGACGATGCGGTCACGAACCGCTCAGAGACCCCAGTGCTCGGCCGTCATCCGGCCGGTGGCTTGGAGCAGTCCGTAGGCTGCAACCTGCAGGACGTGCCGCGCCTCGTCGAGACGGTCCTCGGCCACCAGCAGCTCCTGGTTGGCGTTGAGCACATCGAGGGTCGTGCGGTTCCCGACTTCGGCCTCCCGGCGGACCCCCTCGGAGGCGATACGGTTCGCGCGGGCCGAGGATTCGAGCGCCGTGATCGTCTCGGAAGCACTGCGGAAGCGGTGCCACGCACCCAGTGCCTGCAGCCGGACGTTGCGCATCTCGGCATCGAGCTCGCGCCTCGTCCGCCCCAGCAGCTCCTCGCTGCTGCGCACCGCGGCATCGACGCGCCCGCCGGACCACAGCGGGACGGTGGCGCCGATCCCGACCGACAGGTCCGTCGATGACTCGAAGAACGTGTTCGGGTTGCGCGCGTAGGTGGCGCTCCCGGTCACGTCGAATGTCGGGAGGATCTCGAGCGCCATCGCGTCCTTGCCCCGGGTTGCCGCTTCCACGTTGGCCCGCCGCATGAGGACCGCCGGATGCAGGTGGACGGCACTGTCCTCTACCTCGATCTCGCTGGCGGGAACCGCCGGGAGCTCGTTCGGATAGGCCGCGTTCTCGGAGAAGTCGGAGCCGGTCGCCAGGCGGTATTCCCGGAGCGCATGGTCCAGATCCTGTTCCCGGTTGAGGCTGTCAGCCCGGCGGTCGGCCAGCCGCGCCTCGGCCTGGGCAACATCGGTCGGGGTCACGTCGCCGACCTGGAAGCGCTCCTGCGTCGCCTTGAGATCACTCTGCAACAGCTCCTCGCCCTTGACGGCCAGCTCCAGTCGGGCACGGGCGCGGAACACGTTCAGGTAGGCGATCACCGCGTCATGCAGGACCTGCTGCTCGACCACCTGCAGCCGATAGCGGGCGGCGCCGAGCAGGGACTGCTCCACCCCCACGCGCCCGCGGACCCGGCCGAAGTCAAACACCCGCTTCGAGAGCGACACCCGCGCCGACGTGAGGAGCGGCTTGGCCTCGCTCTGGCTGGACCCGCCGCTGGTCTTCGCCGTCCGTTCGGTCATCGAGGCGCCGAAGTTCCCGGTCGCCGTCAGGCTGTTCCCCAGCCCGACCTCGCTCACGCTGGCCTC
>JAGWBQ010000035.1:2650-4382 GCA_021295815.1 Gemmatimonadota bacterium
TCAGGGCTCGAGTAGGTCAGTCGCATTGGGCACCCGGCATGCCGCCCTTGATCCACTCAACGGCGAGCACTCCTTCTGGGGGGTTCACACAGCGGGCAGCGTACCGCTTGATCTCCACCAATTCGACGCGCCCCTCCTCGTCGTTCCAGCGGGTCACGCCGATCGCCGACGCCTGAATGGCCTGATGTCCCTTGCCGAGCGCCAGCTCCACCGGCCCCGACGGGGTGTCCCACTGCAGGTACTCGAAGGCGTCGATCACCTCCTCGTTGGTCGGGAACCGTCCGAGCTCCGCCGCCGCCGTCTCGAACGCCTTCTTGACGGCCAGGACTTATGGGAAGGCTGCGTGGTCAGCTTGCCGTACCGTTCCTTGAATCCCGCCCGGAACCAGTTCGCGAGTTCCGTGTCCGGCGAGAAGTCGCCGTGCGGGCCCCGGGCGCCGACAATGACGCCGTCCGGGACGTTCCGTCCCAGCATCGGCAGCACGTGATCCGCGGCGACCATCACGACGTGGCGGTTCATGAAGAGGCCGCGCTGGGCGCCCTGCAGCACGAAGGCCTCCAGATCCGCACCCCAGAGCGAGGTGTGAATGACTTCCGGCGCGCGGACGGTCAGCGCCGAGATCTCGGTGCTGTACTGCCCGGCGAACAGCTTTGGAAACTGCTCGGTCACCGACTCCACGCCCGGGTACAGGACACCCATCGCGCTCGAGAAGTCGGCCCACGCGTCCAGGCCCCACGCGTAGTTCTGGTTGATCCCGGCGATCGTCGCGATCTCCGGATCGATGTCGTGCAGGTAACGGACCGCGGCGATGTTGTCCATGGCCGCGTGCGGGCCGGTGCGGAAGACGTAGCGGTAGTCCGCCTCCTCGAAGACGCGGGGCGTTCCGCAATCGACCAGGATCGTGAGTTGGCGGAGTTCCTCCGCCACCGGCGGGATCGCGAGGCAGTCGCCGGAGGAAATGTAGCCCATGACCAGATCGACGTTCCGGCGCTCGACCATGTTCCGGAACTCGGTGACCTGCTTCGTGGGTCCCCCGGACTCGTCGACGGCGAAGTACTCGATCCGGGCGCCTGCGATGCCCGGCGTGTCGTACGGCGCCGGGACCTCGCCCGCGTTGATGGCGTCGACCATGAACTCGAAGCCCTCGAAGTTCGGAATGCCGAAGCTTCCCGCCGCGGGTCCGGACAGGAAGGCCACGTAACCGATGGTGAGAGTGCGGTCCTCGCCGGACTCCTGGGCGTGCAGGGCCGCCGGCGCCAGGCCCAGCAACACCGTGCAGGCCAGGGCACGCGGGATGCGCCAAAGAGCTGATCTCATGAAGTACGGTCTCCCGGGGCTGGCGCGCGCTCGCTGTTCGCGCCCCGTGACCAACTTCTTGCGCAGGTGCCTGCACGGCGCGGGCCAGGGCTGACGCCGACCGAACGAAGAACGCTCCCGCCCAGGCCGCCCGGCCGGTTCTCGACGCTGCCGCACCGCCACCCGCGGTTGGCAACTTGAAAAGTGACCCGCCGTGGCGGATCGCTAGTCTTCGCCCCGTCCCGCGGCGTCCGTGCCGATCGCCTCGCCGAGTTTCGTCAGGGCTTCGCGAAGCGGGGCGTGCCGGACATCCGCGGTTTGCGCCGCCGCCTTCCGTTGCACGTCGTCCGCCGGCGGCGTCCCGGATCGTCCTGCCGGTTCCAGTCGGGCCCGGCCGCGCACCGGTCCCTGCCTGACCACGATCCGTTTCACCACC